>WVZK01000037.1:406-12266 GCA_011772475.1 Candidatus Aminicenantota bacterium
CTAAACCTGTAATTCTCTTTCCTGCCTTGTCAGTCACAACAACATCAACATTGGTAATGACAACTTCCACTTCATAGGCAGGCCTGGGTATTTCTTCTTGTTTTTGCTGCTGAAGATTCTTCTTTGCTTCTTGGGATAAAGTAGCCGAACCAAAGAAAAAGAGGATTATATTGATGAGGACAGCATAAAAGATTACTTTTTTAATTGCCATTTTTTGCTTTAGAGAACCTTCCTTTATTATTGCCTAAGTAACAATTTCCGAATTTATTTTATTATACCATCGTTTTAAAGAGCTAAAAATAAAAAAAAGAGGCTGACACCTGTTTCAAGCACCAGCCTCTTTATCCTTTAACTACAGGTCAGAATCTGATTCTGGCTCCAACGTAGAATCTCATGGGCAAGAGAATTTCACACGCCTCCTGGTAGTTCCACGCTTTGTCATTCCGAGCATACTGGACATCAATGGTTGCCTGATTATCGGTAACGTTGTAAACATCCAAGAAAAGCTGTAGAGTAGCAAAATTCTTGAGTTTCATTGAGTAGTTGAGCTTTAAATCCAGCTGGTAATAACCAGGAGTTTTCTCTTGGCCAGTCGCTACGTACGTATCTGGTACGCCCTCTATCGGCCAATTATAATAGATGCTGTATCGCCCGGGCAAAAAGTCATAGGATTCGGTGTAAATCAGCCCTGAATTCCAGTAGAGAAGCGCTCCGATATCCAATCCGAAGCGAGTTCTGAAGGTGCCGAAGATTTTGATCTTGTGAGGAATAGTTCCAGGAGTAGGTCCCATCATCCAGGGATTTCTTGGGTCAAGATGGATAAAGTCGCCCTGGAGGTCTGCGTTTTGATCAGACTGGCTGTTTCCTTTAGAGCGCTTAAAGGAATACTGGCCAACTATAAAAGATCCGTTAGCAAAACGCTTTGAGAGCTCAAAGTCAAAACCGTAGATATCTCTTTTAGCACCGATGAGGTTGGAAAGGAAGTAATTTGCAGGACCAGCGGGACCTGTTGAAGGATAGCCGAAATCTTCAAATGAAAGGTCGAGATGTCCCCAAGTTGGATCTCCTTCATAATGTTCCACGTAGGTGTACAAATCATAATCTTCGATGATATTCCGATCTGCTCGGTAATAGATCTGGCTGGCAATGACCATTCCGTTGCCGAAGTCTTTTTCATGAGTTAGGGATAATTCATGAGCGAAATTATCCCTTGTGCTTGGAGTCCAGGAACAATCTCTAACTTCTGCCGAGCCTCGGATACGATAGGAATACCACTCGTTATTCAACCAGATTTGCTCGTGGGTTATGCGTCCAGAAATATTGCCGCCAAAGTGAATCATGCCAAAAGGAATAGGATCAGAGAATTGTCCGTAGAAGGCGGTCAACTTATGGGTGCCTCTGCCCCCAATATTCCAGACAAGGCCAATCCTGGGCAGAAACCTAAGCGGCATCTTGATGATGGATATTTCCTCTGAGTCATAATAGTCGTGCTTTTCGATTCTAACTCCAGCATTGAGCGTGAAGTACTCATTGATCTTCCAGTCGTCCATGAGATAGCCGATATAGCGCTTGGCATTAACTTTATTTACTCCTCTTCTGGCTATCATGATTCTCCAGAAGTTCAATCCTTGCTCGTTCATGTCAGTAAAAACCGCTGTCTCCAATTCAGCACGAGTAACAACGCCATCGTCGTCTAAATCAAAAGATTCAGAGGTTGGGCCCCAATTATTGTTCATGTAAGGTATGAGCAGTTCATCCATTTCACTAGGAGGCCAAATGCCCCAGTTAAGAAAATCTCCGAGTGTTGAGCCACTCAGATTGGGATCCACTGAAGTACGGTTTTCTCCGAAGTAGTAGTAACTGTCGTCTTTATCAAACTCATTGGAGTACATAAAGCCTGCTTTAAACCGCATGTTGCCCTTGTAAAATTCTGCATTTAAGCTGAACTGATCCCGTGTGTTGAAATCATCATTTGCATAGGGATAGCCCCCGAATGTGTAATTCTCGATAGTTGGATACTCACCGGCTCTGTAATAGAGACTATCCGGAATGCCTTCCTCCGTATAGCGGGGTCCACGTGTGTATCCCAACCAGTAATGTCCGTAGCGGATATCGAGGATTAAATTTTCTCCATAGACTCTCTGATAATAAGCGCTCCAAGTGCCAAAATCGTATGTGTACATGGGCTGCTGGGCTTTGATTGTGTTCACGCTGCGATCGCCTTCAATATCATAGTCATCCAGGAAATATATAAAGGTAAACGAATCGTTATCACTCGGCTTTAAAGAAAGCTTTCCGAATAAGCCTGTCCGCTTTTCGAGATACGCCACTTCTTCTCGGGTGGAAGAAGCAGATTCTGAAAGATTGAACTTACTCGAGTTTTTTCTGTACTGGCCTGAACCGAAAAACCAAAGACTGTCCCCGATTATGGGCCCGCCTAGAGTTGCAGCAGTATCATACTTATTGTCTTTGTATCCTTCGAGCATGGTTCGGTCCGCCGCAGCATCGTAAATACTCCCGCCGTAAGGCAAAAAGAAGCCTTTTGGCTGGGAATAAAAGTTAACGGAGCCTGAAAACCTGTTTCCTCCTGATTTGGTCACGATGTTTCCAACAACACCTTTTCCTCCTCCGTATTCAGCCGGAACTCCAGAAGTCATAAGCTCTTGCTCTTGAATAACCTCGTTGTTAAAGGTCATCCCCGCTGTTTGAGTGGTCAAGCTCATGATGTTCATTCCATCGAGGAAATAGAGATTGTCGCGGGAGCCTCGTTTACCTCCAATTCCTTGGAGTCCCCGGTCATAGTAATTGCCCCCTCCTTTACCTGCTGGATCTTCGGGTGTATCCCTGCCCTGAGAGTTAGGAACGATATTGACGCCTGCCGCTAACTGAAGATAACCCACAAAATCTCGGGCTATCGGAAGCGACTCTACAGTTTCATGGGTAACATGTTCAGCTATGACGGACTTTGTGGTATCAACCGCGGGAGAGACAGCAACAACAGTTATGGCCTCCTCAATTATTGCAGGATTCAACATGACCTGAAGAATGGTTTGCCTGTCGAGGAAGACCTCAATTCGCTGTGAAGTTTTTTCTTGGAATCCTGGAATGCTTGATTTGAGCTCATAAAGTCCTGGAGTCAGATTAATAAACAAAACTTCTCCGGCCACATTTGTGATTAGCGTTCTTTTTCCCATCATGACAGGGCTTGATACAGTCAATGAGACACCGGGCAGAACATTACCTTCATCGTCAATGACTATGACTTTGAGAGTTCCCTTTTCAGCGGAGTATGTGATTGAGGTAATCAAAAGGATTGATAACAAAATCAACAAAGGTTTGAAGCCTTTTTTCATACTGATTCATCTCCTTCTCCCAAATTTTTTGGGAAAGTTTTGGCTCTGCCCTCCAAATCGGTATCCGAAGGCGAGCCAAGTTACCATTGCCCTGGAATTAAAACTTTAAAAAAAGTTATTAATCCCACTCCTTTAACCATTAAGTTGGAATTGTCTGCTGTATTCTCACCTCCTCCTTTTTTATTGCTAATTAGCTGAAGAGGGGAGCAAGTTCCTTGCATAAAAACATATTGAAGGGATTTTGTGCTGATGAAGTTTTTCCCTTTGCCTTATCTGATTTATTGCCCAATTTTAGATATGCATAAATATGCGAAAAATGTGCCAAATTTAAGGAAAAGTCAACTGTTTTATTATTAATAAGATATATTATATGTAGCTATTTTTTTTTGAGCAGAAATCCAATATTTTGTATTATATCCAAAAAATTGAATATATCGTCCAATCTTTTTTTTCTGTATTCTCTAGCATACTTTTAGCTAAAGCCGCTGCTTCAGATTCAGGCGCCAATTCAATAACTTTTTTTAAATTCTTTTTTGCTTCCTCCAAGTTACCCTTGTTAAGATACACCAATGCCAGTTGATAATAGGCGTTAACATATGTCGGATCCACAGCTAAACTTTTCAGGAGATAATCAATAGCCATATCTATCTGACGGTTTTTAAATAAGAGAATTCCGATATTATAAAATATACTAGGGTCTTCCAGACTCTTTTCATCGAGCTGCTTGAAATACTTCATTCCTTCTTCAAGATCGCCCTTTTCAAAATAGAAAGCACTAAGATTAATGAGTGTGTCCTGTGATTGAGGTGGCCGGCCCTCCATCAATTTTCCACCTGCAAAGTTAAATTTGTAGCCTCTGGAAGGAAGGTGGCCCTGGCATTGCTGTGGTTGAAGATGCGAAGCAGAGGCTGGCCGGGTTGAAGGAATTGCCTTAAGGCATAAGTTGAGTGGTAGCCAAATACCCTAAAGTCCTGGCTTCCCAGGATTGGAAAAAGAAACTTTCTACGCTTATTTGTGTCGTCTAAGAAAAGTTATGTCAACTATATATTTTACAACTTCTTTATTATCAATCCATAAGAAAAATTGCATGAAATTGGGAAATTATTTCTCGTTATCTTTAAGATTTGTCCCAATATAGCCAAAATATAAGCTGTTTTTCCCATTTAAGCTTGCATTTTGTGCAATTTTAGATTTTTTTGTCCCGAGTGGAAAAAATTTTGCAAAAATGGTAAATTATTTAGGGTCAACTTATATTTTTTGTGTGGGCGGTTAGCTCAGTTGGGAGAGCGCAGCGTTCGCAAGGAGATGGCCTCCCTTATGGGTAAGGTGCTGATTTCAAGGGAAATATCAATAATACCAACGATTTACATTTAACTCTCCTTTCAACCCTGATACCTTAATTTCAACAATTTTCAATATTTTTTGTTACATATTTGGCACACGGGGATAAGTATATTCTCTTTCATTTGACATCAAATTCTTCCAGTGCTATAAGTCAAAGAGTTACAGCTTGGGGACAAGATGAGTCCAGCTAGGAGGGAAGAATTTCCACCTAAATCAAAAGGCAGAATTCTTCCCCCTTATCTATAAACTAAAAAAAGGAGGTGGTTATGAGAAACAAAATTTCAATCTTTTTAATGCTGAGCCTTGCGGTTGGCCTCTGTGCTTTAACCGCTGCGGCTCAAGCCCAGTAACAGGAAGGGCAGCTCTATCTCGCCGCAGAAGTTGTGGTTAAGCCATCCATGGTGAGCCAGTATGAGGCATACGCAAAGGAAGTATTAGAACTTGCAACCAAATATAACTTTCCATTTTCGTATAGCCTTTTCAGCACGAATGACTATTATTACTATTATTCATTCCCAATGAAGAACTTTGCTGATGTGGACAACTTCAATAAAGCTTTGGCCGAATGGTTCAAGCAGATAGGAGAGGAAGAATCTCAAGAGATGATGAAGCGTGCATTGGGCACCTACGCTTATGAAAGAATCTACTTGTTTCGCCATGCCCCTGACATGTCCTATATGCCAGAAAAGCCAAGATTAAAACCAGAGGAAGAAAAGTTTTTTTATATTGGGCGCTGTTTCATCCAGCCTGGCAAGGAAAAAGAGGTTGCTGAGAATTTCAAGAAGTTTGTATCCTTGTACAAAGGTGAAGGTGCAGATCTGGGTTGGGATACCTTTATTGGAGACGTAGGGGAAAAGATGCCTTTGTTTTATTACGTCATGTGGGGGAAGGATGCTGCCGAGTTCTGGAGCCATTCAAAAGAAGTTGAAGAGATAGTAGGAGAGGAAGGCGGAAAATTATGGGAAGAGACACTGACTTATCTCAGAAAGTACGATTTTAAAATGGGCATGTATCGCAAGGAGCTTTCTTATGCTCCAAAAAAAGATTAGACTGAATTAAATAGCAAGGGTTTTATCGGTCACTAAGGCTAAGTGACCTGTACTTTTAATTTATAAGGAGAGGTCTAATGAAACAACTACTCCTGGTTTTTCCTTTAGTCTTTCTGCTTTGTTTTACATTCGGTTGTAAGCAACAAGTTGAAGAAGGACTAACTGAAGAAGAAGCGAAAGCCCTTATCGAGGGCTTCGTAAAGTTTAGGAACGATGGAGACTTGGCTTCAGCCGATAAAGTTATGCATCCTGAATGTGTGATTCGATATTCAAATCTTCCAGATGACATTGTAGGGCTTGATGCCTATAAGGAATATGACAAAATGACTCGCATAACATTTCCCGATTTCAAGATGACAGTTGATGACTTCTTTGTAAAAGATGATAAGATTGTCGCATACTGGACATTAGATGCCACAAATGCAGGGCCTTTAGTGACTCCCATGGGTGAGCTTCCTCCGACAAATAAAAAAATCCATATATCTGGAATTGGCGTTTCTTACATAGTCGATGGCAAAATAAAAAAAGATGTTGCGTATTTCGACATGTTAAATTTGATGCAGCAGCTCGGTTTTACGCTTGTTCCTCCTGCGCCGTCAGAAGAGAAGTAAAATACTAAACCTCGGCTTATAAGCTTATATCAAAAATCATATAAAAATCGGGGACCCCTCTGTTTTCTTAGCTCAATTTCCAGTTTTGTTTCTTTATATTGCTTTCACTTCTAAAAAGTGGAAAAAACTCTTAAAAAGTGATAAATTCTTAACTCTTTTATTCTGCTTATTGTGTGGGCGGTTAGCTCAGTTGGGAGAGCGCAGCGTTCGCAACGCTGAGGTCGGGGGTTCAAATCCCCTACCGTCCACCAGTATGAATTTTAAGAAGAAATGATAAACAGCGAGATATTAGTTTTAATAGGGACAGCAGCTACCCTGGGATTTGTCCATACAGTACTTGGGCCTGACCACTACCTTCCCTTTATCGTAATAAGCCGGGCCAGGAAATGGTCTTTACACAAAACCCTGCTTATTTCTTTTTTCTGTGGACTGGGGCATGTGTTGAGCTCTGTAGTACTGGGCTTTATTGGGATTGCTCTGGGACTTGCTGTTTCTCGTTTGACTTCAGTTGAATCTTGGCGCGGCGGAGCAGCAGCCTGGCTTCTCATTGGCTTTGGCTTCGCCTATTTTATTTGGGGAATGCACAGAGCGATAAAGAATAAGCCCCATAAGCACGTTCATGTCCATGTTGACGGAGGGGAACATGAGCATATTCACACGCACGAGGTGGAGCATTCCCACGTGCACGAGGAGAAGAAAGGGCGTAGCCTTACGCCGTGGATACTTTTTGTTATATTTGTGTTTGGACCCTGTGAGCCATTAATCCCACTGGTCATGTATCCTGCATTGAAGCAAAATATCTCAGGTCTCATTTTAGTCACAATTGCCTTTGGTTTAACGACAATTCTGACTATGCTTGCAATTATCGCTGTCTCTTCCTGGGGGATAAGATTTATTCGCTTGGGTCGCTTAGAAAGATATGCTCATGCCTTAGCTGGGGCGATGATATTTATCTCAGGGCTTAGCGTCCAATTCCTCGGCCTTTAGCAATTAATCCTTTTTCAATTTCCTTTATTTAAAAAATTTTTCTAGCAAGTAAAAAGGTGGGCTTGATAAATCAAGCCTTTACAAATAGATCAAGCCCCTGCAAGAAATCTCAGTTGAAATGTTTCCTTTTATTCTCTATTATCCTGGATAGGGGCTTTTCTCATGAAATTTATCGTTGACTGCATGCTCGGGAAGTTAGCCAAATGGCTTAAAATCCTCGGGTTCGATACCGTCTATTTCAGCAAAATAGAAGATTCCGCTCTCCTGGCTCTGGCTCATAAGGAAGGCAGAGTCCTTCTCAGCAGAGATAACGGATTGATTGAGAAATCGCGGTATATTAAAACTCTTTTCATAGAAAGCGAAGATTGGAATCCTCAGGTTGAGCAGGTTCTGGATGAGTTTGAACTCTGGCCAAATATCAGGCCTTATTCCCGCTGCATTGAGTGCAACGTCGAGCTCAAAGATTTACCCAAGAGGCGAGCAAAGAATTTAGTAGCTCCTTTTGTTTATGAACGGGCTACTTCCTTTGCCATCTGTCCCCGATGCGGGCGAGTTTTCTGGAAAGGAACTCACCATCAAGATATGGAATTCAAGATAGAAGAAATACTAAAAAAGCGAGAGAAGAGAGAAAAGGAAAAAGCTGAAAAACCTCAGAAAAGAAGAGAAAAAAAGAAATAGTAATCTTCTCAAATCATCTAATCCCAAAATTTTTCCTAAGATTTTAAAGAATTAATTGATTTCTTTTTTGGGGATAATTAAAATGGAACCTAATTTGATATTCCTTCCATAAAAAAAGAGGTGTTAAGATGAGCATCATAAGTAAATTATTCGGAAAATCTCCGTTTGAACCTCTCTACCAGCATATGCTGAAAGTAAAAGCGTGCGTTGATTTAGTCAGGCCTCTTATGGATGCTTTCCTTACAGAAGATGAGGATAAAGTTAAGGATGTCGCCAAGAAAATCTTCAAGGCAGAGCACGATGCCGATATAGTGAAAAAAGATATCAGGAGTAGTTTGCCGAAGAGTATATTTTTACCTGTCGCAAGAGGAGACATCTTGAGATTTCTAAAAGAGCAGGACAACATCGCTGATTCTGCAGAAGATTTGGCAGCTCTCCTCATACTAAGGAAGACCACAGTGCCAGATAAGATTAAAGAAGAATTAAAAGATTTTGTGGATAAAGTTCTTGAGACATATGAGGTGGCCATGACTGTCTCGAGTGAAATTAAGCTGCTTGCCGAGACTTCTTTTGGAGGTGAGGAGGCTCATAAAGTCATGGAGCTTATCGAGCAGCTTAAAGTAAAGGAGTGGGAGGCAGACAAAGCCCAAATGACGGCAGCCAAAAAAATGTTTTCTATCGAGAAGAAGTTAGATCCTGTTTCTGTGATGATGTGGATGCATATTTTTAGCGAGCTTGGAACTTTAGCCAATCATGCCGAGAATGCCGGAGATCAGATGCGGCTGATGCTCCATAATAGCTGAAACACCACGATTTAGGATTTCTTTTTTTTGTATTTTCCTGTTAAGTGAAGATTGGTGAAGATTGTGGATTTTGAGATTAGAACGGTGAATCTTTATGGATGTTAGTTTTATCCTTATAGCTGCAGTTTTAATAGGTCTTTACAGCGCGATAAACATCGGAGCCAACGATGTGGCTAATGCTATGGCTACTTCTGTTGCTTCTGGGGCCTTGACCATAAAAAGGGCCGTTGTTGTGGCAGGTGTTTGCGATGTTCTTGGGGCTGTTCTGGTTGGAAGTCATGTGGCCAATACAATACGAAAAGGACTCATTGATCCTTTGCAGTTTAGCGATAGGCAGACTCTTTTCCTCTTTGGGATGCTAGCTGCTGTTTTAGGATCGGCACTCTGGGTGAATATTGCCACTTATTTTAAGCTTCCAGTATCAACCACACATTCTATTATAGGGGGAGTAGTTGGTTTTGGCCTGGTAAGTGTTGGATTTGCAGGAATAAAGTGGAAAGTGGTCCTCTTTGTGGTTTTGAGCTGGATTATCTCTCCAGTTTTTGGAGGCATTATTGCTTTTACAATTTTTTCTATTATAAAGAAATTCATTCTGGGTTCAAGAGAACCCATAGCCCAAACGAGAAAGGTTGGTCCTTTTTTTACAGGAATCGTCGGCTTTATTCTTTCTCTGGCTGTAATCTATAAAGGATTGAAACACTTGCATCTTGACCTTCCTATAAAAGAGGCTCTTCTTATTTCATTATGCGTAGGTGCTGGAGGTTTTCTCCTTGGCTCTTTTCTTCTTCGGAGATACAAAGAAAGAGATGCAGATCCGTATTATCAGGTTGAAAAGATGGCGAATCCTTTGCAGGTCCTCTCTGCCTGTTTTCAGGCCTTTTCTCATGGAGCAAATGATGTGGCCAATGCCATCGGCCCGGTTGCGGCCATTGTGGCAGTAGTACAAACGCAGAAAGTTGATATGCAGGCTCCTATTCCGCTTTGGCTGTTGCTCGTTGGAGGTGCCGGCCTAGCATTCGGAGTTTATACATGGGGATATCGAGTCATGGAAACAGTGGGGAAAAAAATCACGTCCATCACTCCAACCCGTGGTTTTTCTGCTGAATTCGGGACAGCCACGACAGTTCTACTCTGCTCACGACTGGGCCTTCCTGTATCAACCACCCACGTTGCTGTAGGCAATATCATTGGAGTTGGCCTGGCTCGTGGGATCTCAGCCATTAACCTGGACGTGATAAAGAAAATCTTCTCAGCTTGGGTTATTTCACTTCCTGCCGCAGGTCTCTTCACTGCTGCCATTTATTTTATTCTTACCATCTTGTTTATATGAGAATTCGCAGTGGGGAAATTCTTGAATTTTTTTCCGAGATTAACTTAAATCTTGATTTTTAAGGGATCAGGCCTTATTGGAAGCAATACTATGGAGGCAAGAGACAGGAAAATCCATTTCAGGATCAGGTCTTATCCAACAGAATGCCATAAGGATAAGACACAGGAAAATATCTTTGCCTGACGGCAAGGCCTAACCCCAGAAGGCGTGACCACATAATAATAGAGATTTGATTCATGAGGTTAAAAAAGCGTATACTCTAGACCGGAATCAAGGGAACGAAAAGTCATAAATTTCGTATGAATACCATTTAAGGAGGAGCTATGTTAGTGCTTACTACACCCACTATCGAAGGCAAGAGGATTGTGAAGTACCAGGGCTTAGTCTCAGGAGAAGCTATCCTTGGTGCCAACATCTTCAAGGATATTTTTGCGGGCATCAGAGACATTGTGGGCGGAAGGTCCGCAGCATATGAAAAAGAGCTTCGTCGAGCAAAAGAAATTGCTCTCGATGAGATGAAAGAGGAAGCCAAAGCTTTGGGCTGCAACGCTGTTATTGGAGTTGATCTTGACTATGAAACACTGGGCGTTGGTCAAGCAGGTAGAATGCTCATGGTAAGCGCCAGTGGGACGGCGATCGTCTATGAAGAGGAGTGAGAAAAATGGATAAGCATGTTGATGTCATTTCAATTTTATGGATTGTTTCAGGGTCTTTGGGAATTCTTTTAGCCATCTTTCTTTTCTGGCTTTTATGGGGGATTACTTTTATTCCTAACATGGAGTACGAAGCTACTTATATCTTAAGGCTAGTAGCTACCTGGGTATCCATATTTCTTGCGGTTTTTTCAGCTCCAGAAGTCATCGGTGGTATAGGCTTGCTTAAAAGGAGAGAGTGGGGCCGGATTTTGGTTTTGGTTGTTTCCTTTTTTAACCTTATTAATTTTCCGTTGGGGACGGCGTTAGGAGTTTATTCCTTTATCATCTTACTGAAAGAAGAAACTGTAAAGCTTTTTACCTCTAACAAAAAGTGAAAAAAAGTTGAAACAGGCGTTTTCTTTTCTGCTTATGTTTATAGTTGCTGCTGGGGCAATCCGCTTTCTAAATGCAGAAGATAAGGCACAGGAGAAGACAGACATGAATTCTATGATATTTGTCCTTGAAAGCCATAAAATCGAGCACTATATCTTTTCCAACAGGCAGGGCAATCAATTCCTCGTTGTTCCCAAGTTTGGAGCGAGGATTCTTGCTGTTTCTGTAGGGGGAGAAAATTTGTTCTGGACACATCCTGACATCCTTAAAGGGCAAGGAGGACAGCGTTCATGGATCTCTCCCGAGGGCGGAGCCAAAGGTTTTATCTTCAAACCAGACTGGAAAGGAAACAGAGATTTTTCGATGATGGATCCTGGAAATTACAAAGTCTCTTTTTTCAAAGAGAATGAACGCCTTGTTCTCGATAATACATTCAAGACAGCCTCCAACGATGGCAAAGAGAACTATGATATGACATTGACCAGGGAAATGAGACACGAAGAAGATCCCCTTAAGGATAATCCTGAATTTAAGGATTTAGACTATAACTATCTCGGCATAGATTTTATTCATAAGCTCAAGAATAACGGCGATGCTATTCATGACCGTATTTTAGGACTCTGGTGTTTGATTCAAATCCCTCCTAAGGGGACTATGATCGTCCCTGTCCATGAAGT
>WVZK01000037.1:12282-39791 GCA_011772475.1 Candidatus Aminicenantota bacterium
TAAAATAGGCATTCGCCCAGAATCTTCACGGGGGATTATTTGTTATCTTTCCAAGGCAAAGAGCGGAGATTTCTTCATGGTTTTCATGGTTTTTCCTATTAAGCCTGAAGACCGCTATGTGGACAGGCCAAAATCAGAGCAAGAGACGAATGGAGATGCTATCCAGCTTTACAGCCACCTGGAGAAGGGGCCTCTTGCTTTTGGAGAATTGGAGTGTCAATCCTGGGGATTGGAACTCAAACCGGGTGCTGAACAGGCTTTTCCGATAAAAATATACATCTACAAGGACTCGCTTGAACTTTTACAAAAAATAGGGAAAAAACTCATCTGTCCTCAATTCGATAAGGCATTTCTTTTCGGTAGATACTAGAAAAGGCAGATAGAAGATATTTAAAGACGAGTTCAAGGAACGTTTTATTTAGGCTGTTATTTAGTCCGATCATGAACTTCAACCCACATTAATCCCCTCAAATCTAATAATCTATTTTAGCTAAAATAATCCTATTCTTTATTGAAAAAAAGGAAATTTTCAATTATAATATTTCGTTAATTGGCGAAATGTAATAATAAAGGATAAGTGCTATGAGAAACCATTTGAAAGTATTTAAAGCCTTAAGCGATAAAAATAGACTGCGAATTATGAAGATGTTAGAGGTCAGGCCTATGTGTGTCTGTGAAATAACAGCTGTCCTGAACCTAGCACCTTCCACGGTTTCCAAGCACCTCAGTCTTCTTCACGAAGCAGAACTGATCGAGGACAGAAAAGAGGGCAGATGGGTCAATTATTCCTTGCCCAGCAAAAGCCAAATCCATCTTGTTTCAGAAATGTTAAGGCTTCTTCGCCGTTCCCTAAAGGACGATCCTGAGGTTCTGGCTGATATGGAAAAAGCAAAGAACGTCAATAGAGTTGAATTATGTAGATGATTCGTTTCGTTTACAAAATAAAAAGAGAAGATATTTAAGACATGAAAGATTGGAAAATCTTCTTGCTCTTCTTAGGGATTTTTTTGATCGTCTTCTGGCTTCCTGTGGGAAACATCCGTTTCCAGAATAGCCTAATTGAGGGCCTCGCTCTACTTAAGGAATATGCTCGCGACCATGTTCTACTCTGTCTTGTGCCCGCGTTTTTTATCGCGGGAGCTCTGGCCGTGTTTATTAGCTCGTCTTCGGTAATCAAATATTTTGGAGCTCAAGCTAAAAAAATCCTGTCTTACAGCGTTGCCTCGGTTTCAGGCACAATTTTAGCTGTCTGTTCTTGTACGGTGCTCCCTCTTTTCGCTGGAATATATACTCGAGGCGCTGGCATAGGACCTGCGACAGCTTTCCTGTATTCTGGACCAGCTATCAATGTTTTAGCCATAATCCTGACCGCTAAAGTTTTAGGCTACAAGCTTGGCCTAGCAAGGGCCATCGGAGCTGTGGTTTTTGCTATAGTCATTGGTTTGTTGATGCATTTTATTTTTCGTAAGGAAGAGGAGAAAGATCGCAAGGATAGAAAATTTGTAGCCCTGGAAGAGATAAAAACAGCCAGGCCGCTTTGGAAAAACGCTCTATATTTTGCCTCTATGATTGGATTCCTTGTCTTCATCAATTGGGGAAGAGCTGACGAGGCATCTTTTAAACTCTGGATTATCATATTCAAGGCCAAATGGTTTATCGGAGGGGGGTTGCTTCTTTTTTTGGCGTGGATGGTCTGGAACTGGTTCAAAAGGGAGGAGCTTAGAGAGTGGATGTATTCAACCTGGTTTTTTTCAAAACAAATCCTACCTTTACTTTTTGTAGGAGTTCTTATTTCAGGTTTCCTGTTAGGAAGGCCTGGTCATGAGGGCGTGATTCCCAGCCGCTGGGTTGTGAGCTTTGTTGGTGAGAATTCATTCCTGGCCAACTTTTTTGCTTCCCTTGTTGGAGCTCTAATGTATTTTGCCACTCTCACCGAAGTTCCTATTTTACAGGGTTTGCTCGGCTCTGGAATGGATCAAGGACCTGCATTAGCACTTCTTCTTGCCGGTCCAGCAATCTCTCTGCCCAACATGCTGGTCATCCGGAGTATTATAGGCACAAAAAAAACTGTTGTTTACATCGGGCTTGTCGTAGTCATGGCCACAGTGACAGGCCTTACCTACGGGAGTTTCTTCGGTCAATAAAAGGAGGAATTAGATGGAAATAAAAATATTGGGACCAGGTTGTCCTCGCTGCGGCGAAGTCGAAAAAAGAACCATCAATGCCTTAGCAGAGTTAAGTGTATCAGCCGACGTTAAAAAAATAACAGATATCAAGAAAATCGCAGAATATAAAATAATGGGGACCCCAGGCTTGCTAATCAATGGAAAAGTGAAATGTTTCGGACGAATCCCTTCGTCGAATGAGATCAAAGACTGGATCAAGGAGGAATTATAAGAACTCTCAGGAAAATGAAGCAAAGAAAAACGCGGATAACTTAACGAGTTTATTAGAAAGATTATTTTGAGGCTGTCTGAAGATGGAGTAAATAGAAAAGAGAAATTTTTCTTAATTTGAAAGTAGAATGAGATAGTTTTCAAGAAGATAAAAGAAAATAACAAATAAGGAGCAGCATGAAAAACGTAAATAAAAAAGATAAAAAACTTTCAGTATTGGATAGGTTTTTAACTTTATGGATTTTTATTGCCATTGGTATAGGAATATTGATCGGATATTTCGCCCCATCAATAACTGAATTCATTGCAAATCTACAAGTAGGCACAACCTCCGTTCCTATCGCGATTGGTTTAATATTGATGATGTATCCTCCGTTGGCCAAGGTAAAATATGAAGAGATAGGAAAAGTCTTTCGCAACAAAAGGCTTCTTGCTTTCTCGTTAATTCAGAATTGGATAGTCGGCCCTGTGGTGATGTTTTTATTAGCGATATTATTTCTCCACAATTATCCTGAATATATGATAGGTGTTATTTTAGTAGGCCTTGCTCGATGCATTGCTATGGTAATTGTATGGAATGAACTTGCCGGGGGCGACAGGGAACTTGCCGTAGGATTGGTAGCTTTCAACGCTGTATTCCAGGTTTTGTTCTACGCTGTCTACATCTACATTTTCATTACTGTGTTCCTTAATGTCCTTGGGCTTGTGAAAGGATTGAATGTGAGTGTTTCAATCGTGGAAGCAGCTAAAACCGTTTTTATCTACTTGGGTATACCATTCATTGCTGGAATAATAACGCGATTCTCACTGATTAAGCTGAAAGGTAAAGAATGGTATGAAGGGGTATTTGAGCCAAGAATTAGTCCCATAACACTCGTTGCATTATTATTTACCATCATCGTTATGTTCTCGCTAAAAGGGGAATACATCATACAATTACCTTTAGATGTGGTGAGGATAGCAATACCTCTTACCATTTACTTTCTCTTAATGTGGTTCATAAGTTTTTTTATAGTGCGGAAAATTGGGGGGAACTATCCGCAAACTGTTGCAGTGTCTTTTACTGCAGCGAGCAATGATTTTGAGTTGGCCATAGCTGTAGCGATAGCTATCTTTGGCATTAGTTCCAATCACGCGTTTGCTACTGTAATCGGACCTCTTATTGAAGTTCCCGTTCTCATATGTCTTGTAAATGTAGCCTTGAAATTTAGAGGAAGGTTCTTTAAATGAGAGAGGGGGTTGATAAGTCAAATCCCTACAAAGAAAAATGCGGGCTTGATGAATTAAACCCTTACAAATAAATTAAATCCTTACAGATTATCAAAAAGGTGGGTTTGATAAATCAAACCCCTACTAAAAGAAGGTGGGTTAGGTAAATCATATCCCTACAATTTAGGTTTTAGGGTTGTGATCATTTCTGCGTCTGATTCTATCTTGCTTCGTGAGAAAAAGATCGGGAAGTATTTTCCTTGAGCCCACATTTCAAAAAGATCAGCATAATGAGGACTGCTTGGGTCACCAGACTGCCCGGGGCTGTTCGTTCCCACGGAGTTGTCCCAGTTCTCAAGGTCCGCGATAATCCGGAACGAGGCACCAGAAGTCTGATTAAAACCGCTTGAGGTATTATTCACGGTATAGCTATTTCCTCCCCTTGGTAAAGGTCCGACATCCAGTTCAGGGCGAAGTTCAGGTTTAATAGCATCGCTGAGCATATGCCGGATTTTGATATGGTGGAATTTCTCTTGGCCATACTGCCACTTGCTCATATCCGAGCCCAGACGTTTAACCAGGTCTGAAACTCCTTCCTTGAGGCTTTTAATCAGAAGAGCGTCCCTGGCAGAGGATGGCTTGGGGCCAAAGTGGCTATCAGGAGTCTCCAGGAAGTCAATCATTTTTTTAAGAGAACGGCGTGGGAAGACGCTTCGTGCTTTCTCAGGTATATAAAGGCCCCAAACATTTCTCGAAAGTCTTCTCTCCCAGCTCATGTAGATGGCTGCCTCAACAGAATCAGAGTCCATCACATAATCCCAAGATAGAAGCATTTTTAGCGCCTTATTAGCCCTGGCATCAGTTGAACGGAGCCCCCTTAAGTGCGGGACCAGTGTTCGGGCTGGGATGGAAAGGACATCTTGCTGGAGGTCCATCATGTTTTTCATGGTAAGCTTGCGGTCTGAACTCAGAAACTCCTGAATTCGGGAGAAACGATATGGATCAGTCCATATAAATCCCACGTCGTAGGGATAACCTGGAGGGATATTATCCTGGTTTGCTGTGGCAAAATAGCCTTCCTCTGGATTAAATACATTAGGCAGGTCTTTTATCGGAAGATAGCCCTTCCATTCATAGCGCCCGTCTCCCGGCACTGGAAGAAGACCTTTCCAGTTTTTTCGAAGTGGCGTGATTCCCACTGCCTGCCATCCTATATTGTTCTCTATGTCAGCCCAAACCATGTTTTCTGATGGCGTTCTGGAAAAGCTGCACGCATCTCTGAATTCTTCCCAGTTTCGAGCTTGATCCATTCGCAAACTTGCCAGATAAGGTGCCGCTCCGACCTCAAGCCAGGCTGCTCTCAAGGCATAAGCCTTATTGTTTTTCTTATCTAGGTAGAGGACCGGACCGTGCCGAGTGAATTTAAGGTCTACGGTAACCGGTGACTTGCCCTTTACCTGGATTTTTTCTCGAAAAACCTTCATTTTTTCCCAATTTCCCTGATATCGATAATTGTTGGGATCAGCCGAATTAGTTTCATAGATGTAAAGATCTTCCTGGTCTACGGGAAAGATGGTGAGTCCCCAGGCTCCGTATTCATTGTGGCCGATGGATACACCTGGTAGGGCAGGTTCTCCGCCTCCTATTACATTCCACGCTGGCGCAACAAGGTGTACCCAATACCTTAACGATGGAATTTGCTGGCTGCGGTGGGGATCATTGGCCATCATAGGATGCCCCGTGGAGGTGAGTTTTCCCCTGACAACCCAATTGTTGCTCCCCAAATTCATTTCGTGATTGAGCTGCGTTCCGAGAGAAGGTGGAACAAAAAGAGGAGGCAATTGTCTCTGGTAAGCGTAAAAACCATACTTTTCTTCCTTTTCAGCAAGAAAAAGTGGACGACCAAGAGGAAAAGATGGAGATTGATTTAACTTATGAGAGGAGTTGATGATATCCTCTGGCTCGAATCTTACACGAGCCCTCGAAGCATAATAAAGCTCCAGGATATTGTCCGGGATAATACCAAGGTCTATTGCTTCATCTGGTTTGAGTGAAGGCTCGCCAGGGTGAAGGTTGAGCAGGCTCTTTAATTTCTTAGCGCCTATTATATTGACCGCTTTAGCAAAGGATATTTCATAGCCAGCGTTCCGGAAGAGTCCGTTATGGCGGGAGACGACCACTTCTGGAGTCCAATGGCCCGGTTTAAGGCCCAAGAGACGAAACTCAAAAGGAAGGAGGCCTGGATTATTATTGGTGATATCGATATAAGCGTTAATCCCCCTGACAAAGGAAGGTATGATTTCTTCTCCTCTGGGGTGGTAATGATTCATCTCTGTCTTCATGTCAACGCGAGCTTTGAGAAGACGCGACCCGATATCACGCTTGATTGCTTTAGAGCCCTGGATTTCTGCCATGGTTCCTGTTGCCTGCCGCCGCCACACTTCAAGCTGGAACAGTCTATCGCGAGCTACGTTGAATCCCTGAGCAAAGAAAAGATCCTTCTCGTTCTGTGCATAAATATGAGAGATTCCCCACTGGTCCTTTATTATCTCAACGGGCTGGGAGAGTCCTTTGATCACAAGAGTCTCTTTTTTTATCTCTTCCGCAGGGTTTATGTGAATCATCAAGAACCCAAAACCCAAAAGTGCGAGAAAACGCCTGGGGTATTTCGATTTTTTCATTGCTGACCCTCCATAATTTATCACAATGCATTTTTTAACATGGTTTAAACAAGACTTCCAGCTAAAAATCTGAAGGGAGCCAGGCTATTTCCAAAACATTTTCTAATAATGGAAATAAAGATGCCTGCTTCCTTTTAGTAAATATTTCCTTTTTACGAGTTATTGAGATATTATAATTTGACTTTCGATGAAAAGTTTTTTGTTAGGACTTAATAAAAATGTGGGTTTGATAAATCGAACCCCTACAATAAGAAGGTGGGTTTGATAAATCAAACCTTTACAATTAATCAGGCCTTTACAATAAAAAGGTGGGCTTGATGAATCAAGCCCCTACAATTTATTTTGTAGCGTAAAAGAGGAGGTAAATGATGAAAAGAATGCTGATTCTGTTCATGAGTTTGCATATATTCATCTCTCTTCCAGCCTTTTCGGAGGCGAAAGGATATCTTTTTATCATTGGAGGCGGCTCTCGACCCGAATCCATGATGAAAAAATTTGTGCAACTTGCAGATAAATTTAACAGCGGAAAAATCATTATCTTCCCCATGGCGAGCAGCGTGCCAGCAGAAGTTGGACCTGAACAGGTGGAGCAGCTTAAAAAATTTGGAGTACGAGAGGTCGAGTATCATATATTGACCAGAGAGCAAGCTCTGAGCGTGGAAAATACTGGAATTCTCGATGATATCGGTGGTGTTTTCTTTTCAGGTGGGGTGCAATCGCGCCTTATGAATATCCTTATCGATACTCCAATTCATAAAAAGCTTCTGGAAATCTATGAGAAGGGAGCTGTCATCGGGGGAACAAGTGCTGGAGCAGCAGTGATGAGCGAGGTCATGATTACCGGCGGTGAAAAAAGAGAGGTTGAGGAAGGTCATGAATTTGAAACTATCCAGGCCGATAATATTGTTACCATAAGAGGTCTTGGATTTATAAAAACAGCAATCATTGACCAGCATTTTATAAGGAGAAAAAGGCACAACCGTCTCATTAGCCTTGTGGCTGAAAACCCGAACCTCCTGGGTATTGGGATTGATGAATCGACAGCTATTATTGTTTCACCTGATGAAATCTTTGAAGTAGTTGGGGAGCGAAATGTTATTGTTTACGATGCTACTCAAGCGCAAATTCGAATTTCTTCTCCTCGATTGCTAAGCGGATTTAAGATAATCATGCATATCTTGAGCGCCGAGGATAGATTTAGTCTAAAGACCAAAGAGCTAATCAGATAATGAATCTTAAGAAAGTAAAACTGCCCCACACTCTTGTTCTCATTTATATTATGGTGGTTTTGACCGTTATTGCTACCTGGATTGTGCCAGGAGGGGAGTATGAAAGAGCAGTAAAAGATGGGCGAACTATTCCTTTAGCAGGTTCTTTCAAATTTAGCGAACGCCAGCCGCAAGGGATTGGAGCGCTTTTTATTTCTCCTATTAAGGGATTTATCGAGGCATCATCCATAATTGTTTTTATCTTTGTTGTAGGTGGGGCCTTTGCCGTCATCCAAAAAACAGGTGCTATTACTGCCTTCATCCATAATCTCGCGTTAAAATTTGGCGAGAGCAAAGCCTTGCGAGCACTGCTTATTCCTGTAACGATGATAATTTTTTCTCTGGGAGGGTCGATTTTTGGTATGTGCGAGGAGACTATGCCTTTTGTGCTTATCTTTGTTCCCCTGGCCCTCTCACTTGGATACGACACGATTGTGGGAGTTTCTATACCTTTTGTTGGGGCAGCTGCTGGTTTTGCAGGAGCTTTCTTTAATCCTTTTACAGTGGGTATTGCTCAAGGAATTGCAGGATTACCTCTTTATTCAGGAATCGGCTATCGAATTATCATCTGGGTTATAGGAACAACAATCGCCATAATAATCGTTATGCGCCATGCTTCCAGGGTATTAAAAGATCCAAAAATCAGCCCTACATATAAAGAAGATTTGGAGCGAAGAAAAAGCCTTGAGCTTGACATGGCTCCCCAGGAGAAAGTAGTGCTTCTCAATAGCCATAAGCGGGTTCTTTCTCTCTTCCTTTTGGGTATAGCTCTTATGGTTTTTGGAATCCTCAGGTACAAATGGTTTATCAATGAGATAGCTGGTCTTTTCCTTGCTTTGGGAATCCTTTCTGGAATTCTTGGGAGGCTAAGCTCAGAGGATTTAGCCAAGTCCTTTGTCGGTGGAGCAAAGGACATGATCAACGCTGCCTTGATCATAGGCTGCGCCAGAGCCATCCTTGTTGTTGCTATGGATGGAAAGATACTTGATACAACACTTTATTATATGGCCAAGAGCATATCGAGTTTCCATCCTATTATTTCTTCCCAGATGATGTTTATCTGCCAGTGTATTATCAATTTCTTTGTTCATTCAGGAACAGCTCAGGCTGCTCTGACCATGCCCATCATGGCTCCCCTCGGGGATTTGGTGGGCATTACACGTCAGACAACGGTCTTTGCTTTTCAGCTGGCCGAATACATAAATCCAGTTCTTCCTACTTCTGGTGTGACCATGGGAGTATTAGGGCTAGCCAGATTGAGGTGGGAAAAATGGGCGAAGTGGCTTATCCCGCTTCTCATCGTCTGGGTGATTTTTGGCTTTCTATCCCTCATCCCGCCAGTTTTGATGCGCTGGGGCCCTATCTGATTTGCGCTTTCATTCGAGATATTTTTTGAACCGAAGAGAACTAAGGACAGAAGCTGTTATTCCAATAAAAAAGAGGGCAAGAACTTGGGGCCAGAGGATGGTAATATCGTTCCCTTTTAAAAGGATTCCTCTTACGGCAGTGCTGAAGTATCTCAATGGGTTTAAGAGAGTGATATACTGAATGATTCTGGGCATGTTTTCAATAGGAAAAAAGATACCTGAAAGAAGCATGGCCGGCATAGCGAAGAAAAAAGCGGTCATCATCGCTTGTTGTTGTGTGCGGGAGATAGTTGAGATAAAGAGGCCCAAGCTCAGAGTTGTGAGCACGAAAAGGAGGGCGATTCCAAGAAGGAAGAGGAGATTTCCTTTTACCGGGACATCGAAGATTAATTTTCCTGCTGAGACGATTACGACAACATCACAAAGACCAATAAGGACAAAAGGCATTGTCTTACCGATGATTAACTCCCAAGGTTTTATAGGAGAGACGATTAATTGCTCCAAAGTACCCATTTCTCTTTCTTTGGTTATGGCCATTGAAGTGAGGAGAAGAGTTGTGATGAGAAGGATGAGACAGATAACTCCGGGAACCATATAGACAGAACTTTTTAAATTCGGATTATACCAGATCCTCGGCTGAGAAATGACAATTCCCACACCTCTCCTGTCTCTGAATTTAGTTAATATATTTTCTGAATGTTTGGCAATGAGTTGTGAGATGTAACTCATGATGATCGTTGCTGAATTAGCATCTGTCCCGTCTAAAATGACTTGAAGGGAGGCTTGTGTTCCTTTTTTTAAATTCCTCTCAAATTTTCTAGGAATTACGACGGCAGCTTTAATCTTTTCTGTCTCGAGAAGCCTATCCATTTCTTGGGGAGACTTTAAATAAAAGTCTAGATTGAAGCTCTCCGATTGGCTGAAGGAAGAGATGAGATGCCTGCTTTCATAAGTTCTGTCGTGATCCAGGACTGCCAGAGAGATATGCTTTATATCTGTGGTGACAGCATACCCGAAGAGGGTAAGCTGGACGATTGGAGCAACAAAGATGGGAAAGAGCATCCTTCGATCACGAAAAGTCTGGATAAATTCTTTTCGAATAATATGGCGAACAGTTCTGAACATTTTATTCCAGACTAAATCTAAGCCTTTTAGCACAGGCAAGAAGGATGAACGAGGCAAGGATAAAAAGTGATATAACTTCAGGCCAGAGTGTTCCTAAGCCGGATCCCTTGAGAAAAATTCCCCTCAGGACGATCAGAAAGTATTTGGCCGGAACAAGATAGGTAAAAAATTGAATGATTCGGGGCATACTGGAGATAGGAAAAATAAAGCCGGAAAGGAGAAAGGAAGGAAGAAGAGTGAGAAGCATGGCTAGCATAAAAGCCAACTGTTGCGAGCGGGTTATGGTTGAAATGAAAAGTCCAATCCCTAAGCCACAAATAAGAAAAACTCCAGAAACGCAAAAGAGAAAAAGTATATTTCCTCTCAGGGGCACATTAAACAAGAGCGTTCCTACGATGACAACCAGCGAGATTTGGATCATTCCTAAAAAGAAGTAGGGCATGAGCTTGCCGATTATGATTTCATGAGGTTTTGCAGGCGTAGCAATGAGCTGCTCCATGGTTCCGATTTCCCATTCCTTGGCAATGGTCAAAGAAGTCGACATTGCCGCCAGAATCATCATCACAACAGCAATCAAGCCTGGCACGATAAAAATTGTGCTACGAAGGTCTGGGTTATACCAGATTCTTGGCCTCACATCTATCGGCGGAATATCTACGTTGAGAATAGCTCCCTGTTTGTTCAATTTTTCGAGAACGTTGTTTGATGAAAAAATCTGGACTATTCCTGAAACATAGGCTAGAACGATTTGGGCTGTATTGTTGTCGCTCCCATCGATCAAAAGCTGGAGAGGAGTGTCTTTCCCTTGGGATAGGTCTCGAGAAAAACGATGCGGAATGACCAAAAGGATTTTGACTATTCCCTTGTTCAAGAGATTTTCTGAACCAGTAGAGGAATTTGAAAGATAGACAAGATCAAGATATTCACTTCCCTTCACCCGAGAGATGAAATCTCTACTGAGAGAGGAACTATCTTGATCAATTATTCCCACCGGGATATGCCTGATGTCAAAAGTTATGGCGTAGCCAAAAAGGATAAGTAAGACTATGGGCAATACTATGGCTAGATACAGACTTCGAGGGTCTCTGAGGATGTGGAGAGTTTCTTTCCTTGCCAGAGGAAGGATTCTATTGCTCATTCTTTTCCCTTTTTATGGCAGAAAGAAATACATCTTCAAGAGTGGACTCTTCAACCCCTGTGAATTTCTTCTTCAATGCTTTTGGCGAGCCATCAGCAATGATTTTTCCTGAATAGAGGATTGCGAGTCGATGGCAGCGCTCGACTTCGTCCATATAATGAGATGTCACAAAAACCGTTGTCCCCTCTTCCGATAATATGTAAATCAAGTCCCAGAAATCTTTGCGTGATACAGGATCGACACTTGCTGTCGGCTCATCCAGGAACAGTATCCTTGGTCTATGTAGGACCGCACAGCCGAGGGCTAAGCGTTGTTTCCAGCCGCCAGCGAGTTCTCTTGTCAGGGAACTTTCCCTCCCTATCAAGCCGGCCATTTTTATTACCCATTTTTTCCTTTCTTCCTTTAGGGAGGGAGAGAGTCCGTGGATTCCACCGTAGAAATCTATATTTTCTTCAACGGTTAGATCTCCGTAAAGTGTAAAACGTTGTGACATGTAACCGATGATCTTTTTTATTTCTTCTGTTTGGGTGTTAATACTATATCCTCCGACAGCGCCTTTTCCTGAGGTAGGCCTAAGGATTCCGCACAGCATCCGGATTGTAGTTGATTTCCCAGCACCGTTCGGTCCCAAAAAGCCAAAAATTTCACCCTTTTTTACGCTGAAGGAGATCCGGTCGACCGCAGTGAATCGGCCGAACTTTTTCGTTAAGTTTTCTACATCGATTCCATACATTTTTATATTATGTAGGGGCTTTATTTATCTACAGGGCCTGATTTATCTGTAGGGGCTTGATTCATCAAGCCCGCATTTTTTACCGTCAGAATAAATTTTTAAGAGAACTTCTTTTGTGTGCGCTCCATAACTTGCTCCTCGATGAGGGCGAGAAACGCATCCTCGAAAGAAGGAGTGATTCTTTTTAAGCTATGGATTTGAATTCTTTCTTTTTTTAGAAATTCCTTTGTTATCTTTTCCGCTCCTATCCCTGATTCGAAGATTAAATGAAGAGTTTCTCCAAAGGGATAGATGCTTTTTAAGCCAGGTAGCTTTCCTAGCAGCCTTCTTACTCCCCTATGTTCTGCGATGAGCTCTATTGTTTCCTCTTTTCTTTCCTCTATCAGGCTTTGAGGTGAGTTGTAGCTCAATATTCTTCCTTCATACATGAAGCTGATCTTATGGCATCTTTGGGCTTCATCCATGTATGGTGTTGTGATGAGAAGTGTTGTGCCCCGGCTGTTTATTTGAAATAGAAGATCCCAGAGCTCTTTTCTTGAGAGTGGATCCACTCCTGTTGTGGGCTCATCAAGGAGGAGAATATCTGGAGTGTGAAAGAGGTTACAGGCAAGGACTAATTTCTTCTGCATGCCTCCTGATAGATTCCTGGCCAATCGATCTTCAAAAGGAGAGAGGCCGCTAAAGCGGAGCAATTCTTTTTTCCTTTCTTTAAACTTATCCGATGGGACTCCATAGAGGTCAGCAAAGAACTTAAGGTTTTCTGAGACATTTAAGTCTCCATAAAGACTGAAGTGTTGAGGCATATAGCCAATAAATTCTTTAATCTTCTGCGGATTTTTGGCAACTTCGATGCCTTCAAGCATGATAGAGCCTGAGGACGGTTTGAGCAGGCCGGCTAGAAGGCGAAGAAAAGTTGTTTTTCCGGCGCCATCAGGCCCGATGATTCCGATAATTTCCCCTTTTTCTATCTTAAGGTTTAGGTTGTCGCAAGCGACTAGCTGGTTAAACTTTTTGGTCAGGTTTCTAATCTCCACAGCTGTCATTTTATCTATTAACAAACGCAGCGCTTTCAGCCATGAAAGGGGCGTAGATTAATGATGCTCTGAGTTTTGGATTTACTGACCAACGGAAATTTTAACATCCACCGGCATTCCTGGCTTAAGCTCTCTCTCTGGATTTTCGAGATAGGATTTTATCATAAACACAAGTTTCAGCCTTTCCTCTTTAGTTTGGATGTTTTTAGGCGCAAACTCAGCTTGATCAGAGATGAAATCGACTTCTCCTTTAAATGCTTTATCTGGAAATGAGTCGCAGAGGACTTCGATTTTGCTTCCTATTTTTACTCTTCCGATGTATTTTTCAGGAATATATGCTTTAACATAGGTTTGGCTTAAATCAATCAGGCTGAAAAGAAGTGTTCCTGGAAGAGCCAGTTCACCAACTTCGATATGTCTTGTTTCGAGGAATCCGGTGATTGGAGATGCTATTCTTGTATCTTGAATCTGTCTCAGCAGAAATTCTTCTTGTGCCTGAAGACTCCTTATCTCTGCCCTGACCATTTCAATTTCTTCTTTTTCTTTTCCCCTTAAAGCTAGCTGATAATTTTCTTCTGTGCTCTCATACTGTTCCTTGGCTGCTTTCAGTTTCAGATCAGCCTGTTCTTTTTGTGTGGTGGAGACTGCTCCTTCATTGAATAGTATGTCCATACGCTCCTTGTTTTTTTGGGCTAATTCCAGCTCTTTTTCTGCCGCTTCAAGTTGATTTTTGGCTACAGCAATAAGTTCCTTTTTTGTCCCTTTTTGAAAGAGCTTTAACTTTGAGCGAGATCCTTCGATGGTCGCTCGAACCTGATTTAATTGGATTGCAAGTTTCTCTTCATCAAGAAGACAGAGAAGATCTTCTTTTTTAACCTGCTGACCCTCTCGCACTAAAATCTTTTTGACTTCCCCTTGAACCTGGGATCTTATTTCTGTTTCTACGGCTTCAATCAGTCCTGAAACTTCGAGTATTCCAGGTTGAGAAGTTTTTGCTTTGCAGCCAATATGTAAAATTTGAGTCAGGATGAAAGCGAGAACAAAGCCAAGTCGAATGAGCCTTTTCATTTTTTCCTCAAAGGTTGACGTAGATTATATATTTTTTCCCTCAGTCACAAATAGTGCCTTCCTTCCCAAACATCATAACATATTCATATTCAAAAAAAACTTCCTTATGCTATTTTTTTAAAAAGGCAGGCAACCTTTTGCGCTTCTGTCTCATCATAATACGTTGAGGAGAAAAAAATAGATGTTTTTTCCTGTCGTCGCCAAAATCCACCAAGCGCAGTCTAGAATAAGTGTCGCTCATTCTGTTACAATGGAACTCAATGCAGAGAGTCAAATCATGACTGAGGGAGAAAGAGATCTGGCTAAGGGAATAAGCCTTTCAGACTCTTTTTTTCTTAAAGACGCGATTAAGCGTAGCCGTGAGGGAGACATTCAAGCTCTGGAGGCTATCTACAAGCATTTCAGCCGCCCGTTATTCAACGTGGTGTATCGTTACACCTATAATAGGGAAATTGCTGAGGACCTGTTGCAGGATATTTTTCTCAAAATCTTTTCTCACCTCCAAGACATCCGGAACGAGGATACTTTTGTCGGCTGGATTTATCGTATAGCAGTCAATACCTGTTATAGCTATTTACGTGGAAAAAAAATTCAGCTTCAGAGAACTATACCTCTCAGCGATGTGGAACGGACAATCGAGGGGAAATCTCATCAATCTTCTAATGAGACGGTGAAGAAGTCGTTGGATAATGCCATCCAGAGACTTCCGAACAAAATGAAAAGCATTTTTCTCCTTCACGATGTTCAAGGCTTTAAGCACCAGGAAATATCTCGGATGTTGGGATGTTCGCTGGGGACATCCAAGTCACAGCTATTTAAAGCGAGGATGAAGATCCGCGAGTACCTTGAAAATGAAAAAACCATGCTTAAGGAGAGAAGAAAATGAGATGCTCTAAAGCGAGAAAATTAATAAGCGAATATATTGACGGGACTCTTCGAGCCCGGAAAAGCGCCGATGTTGAGCAGCATCTAGATGTCTGCTCGGATTGTAAGCACCTTTTAGAGGACTTCAAGAAGATCATCGAGGATTCAAAGAAGCTGGAAAAGCTGGTACCCTCAGACAAAACGTGGCTTAAGATAAAGGCAGGATTGAAAACAGAGGAGCAGAGAGCCCTGGCTTTCAAGCCGCGGAAAAGATCCTGGTTCCGCCTTATTTTTTCTCCGCCAAAGCTTAAATACGCCTTAAGTTCGGCAGTGATTTTAGCTTTTGTTGTCGGTGCAGTGATACTAGGATTGCAGTACTGGATAGGAAAGGATTCTCTAGGAGGGGGGGATCTGCAGAAATACACGCTGGCCAAACTAGACGAAGCTGAGAGCCATTATAAAAAGGCCATAAAGGCCCTTGGGGAGGCCATTGCTGCCCAGGAGGGGCAGATGGACCCCAAGGTCGCGCAGGTTTTTAAGAGCAACCTTGAGGTTATCGATGCTTCTATAATGGCCTGCCGGCAAATGGTTCTCCAGAATCCTGAGGACCTAGATGCCAGGAATTATTTGCTGGCCGCTTACAGGGAAAAAGTGAATTTTCTTAATGAAATGATGGAGACAAAGCAAGTGTCTTCCCAAAAAAGGGAATTCAAGACGATAATATAAGCACAAAAAAAGGAGGTCTATTATGAGAACAAACAAAACAACAAAGTGGGTGGCCATCCTGGCCGCGGTATTTTTCTTTATGGGATTTTATGCAGCTGAAGCTACAGCCAAGGAGAAATACGAAGAGAAATTCGAAAAAACCGTCAGTCTGGCTAAGGACGGGAAAGTTGCTTTAAATAACATAACCGGACGTATAGATGTTAAAACCTGGAACAAGGGAGAGGTTAAGATTGATGCTACTAAGATTTCCAGAGCTTCGACTCTTGAGCAAGCAAAAGAAAATGCAGACTTGGTCAAGATTGAGGTTGTGAAGGAAGGGAACACTCTTCGGATCAAGACCGAATATCCCGATACAGGAAAAATCTTTAGAAGAAGGTCGATCAACGTATCTGTCAAGTATAGCTTGATGATACCGGCAACGGCATCTGTAAAGATAGATTCAGTGACAGGTGATGTCGACCTCGAAAAGATCGGCGGCGCCGTTAAAGTTAAAATAGTGACCGGAGGTATTGCAGTAAAAAAAGCGGATAATGGAGTGGACTGTGAAACTGTGACCGGAAGAATTGAACTTCAGAACATCACTGGAGACGCGTTTATGGAGACAGTAACCGGGAGGATAACTGCGAGCCAAATCAAAGGCTCTATAGAAGCCACTGTGGTTACTGGCAGGATAGTGCTAAGGGAAGTTTCTGAGGCCAGAGTTGTGAATGCTAATACGGTAACTGGTGCAGTTGTATATGATGGAAATATTAATAAAGACGGGAGATACATTCTTAAAACTCACACCGGGAGAATTGAGATGACCGTGCCCGCTGGTTCGGGTTTTGACCTTGAGGCAAATACTTTCAGCGGAAGTATCGAGAGCGATTTTGAGATTAAGGTATCAGGTAAAATAAGCAAGAAAAGAATATCTGGAGCTGTCAACAAGGGTGGGCCTTTAGTGAAGCTTTCCACCTTTAGCGGAGATGTCTATTTGAAGAAAAAGTAATACTCAGTTTTCATTTTTGCATTTAGGAGGAGAACAGCATGTTCTCCTCCTTTTTTTTATATCTTTCGAAGAACTTCCAAATCCGCGATAACTGTCGGAGTCAGACTTTGTCATCAGGTTAGGTTTTGAGCTTCATTTTGTCCTGTGGATATCATATTGTGATAAAGTCTGACCCCATAAAAGGGGGACAGGCCCCATTTCTTAAGAGACAGGATATTCTCGACTTGTGGACAGAACATGCGAAAATGGAGCCAGTCCTCATTTTTTAATAAAGGAATTGGAAATGCTTGCATCAATCCTCCTTTCATTGACAATATAAGTTGTTTATTTTAAAATTTTTATTTTCCAAGACATAGCATGGCCCCAAAAAAAATTCTCATCGTCGACTACGATACAAAGAGCATAGATTCCCTGTCTAAGCTTTTTGAAGCGAATAAAATCGCGGTCGTAACAGCAGCGGACGGTGTTGAGGCCTATGAGAAATTTAAATCCGACGAGCCAGATTTAGTCCTGCTTGAAGCCATGCTCCCCAGAATGCACGGTTTTGATCTAGCTCAGAAAATCACCCAAGATACTAAGGGAAGAGTTCCTGTAATCATTGTTACAGCAGTCTACAAAGGTCATCAGTACAGGAATGAAGCTTTACGAACATTTGGTGTTTCTGATTATTTTGAAAAACCGTATGATCAGGACAAATTACTGAATCGCGTGTTGAGTTTAATCGGAGAGAGAGGAGAAGTAGAGGAAGACATTTCAGATATTCCAGATCTTCCAAGTCCCGATTCTGTGGTTAAGACTCTTACTGAGATGCTCAAGAAAAAATAGGGATTTGGGAAAAAATGATTTTCGATAAAAGGCTACTGCATATATAGTGAAGCTTAATGTCTAATTTGTGGACTAGATGTAACAACTGCCGTCGTATTTTGTATAAGCAGGATATCTTGGATAACCTATCCGTATGTCCTGTCTGTGGCTTCCACTTCAGGCTATCAGCGACCGAGCGACTGACGATGCTCTTCGATGATGGCCAGTATAATCTCATAGACCAGAATATTTTCCCTCAAGACCCTCTCCAGTTTGAAGATAGTATGAAATATTCTGATAGACTGAAGGAGCACAAAAAGCGCACGTCGCTTCAAGATGCTGTACTGAATGCTGAAGGAAAAATGGGGGGGATTAGAGTTATTATCTCAGCCATGGACTTTGCCTTTATGGGAGGCAGTATGGGTTCAGTGGTCGGAGAAAAAATAACAAGAGCTGCTGAGTTAGCCCTTAAGGAGCGCGTGCCGTTTATCACTGTGTCTTGTTCCGGGGGGGCAAGAATGCAGGAAGGAGTCCTCTCCCTTATGCAGCTTATGAAGACAAGCTCTGCGATAGCCAATCTGAACGAGGCTGGTATTCCATTTATTTCAGTCTTAGCTGATCCTACTACAGGCGGGGTGACGGCTAGCTTTGCCATGCTAGGTGATATCAATATAGCCGAGCCGAATGCGCTCATTGGATTTGCAGGCCCTCGAGTTATTGAACAAACCATAAAAGAAAAGCTGCCCAAAGGATTCCAGCGATCAGAGTTTCTCCTCGAGCATGGAATGCTTGATGATGTTGTGAACAGGAAAAAAATGCGCTCTTATATCATTAAAGCTCTGCAGCTCTTCCTCAACCGCTCTGAATGAACTACGAGCAATGCCTGAGGTATCTCGAAAAAATCCAAAATTTAGGCATTAAATTCGGCCTGGATAATGTAAGCACCGTTCTTTCTTCCTTCGACAATCCCCACCAGAAATACGCTTCGGTTTTAGTGGCAGGTACAAACGGGAAAGGTTCTGTCTGTGCCATGCTTACCCATATTTTAGCCTTTCATAATTTTCGAGTCGGTCTCTTTACATCTCCCCATCTGGTTAGAGTTGAAGAAAGGATTCAAATCGGAAATAAGCTCATGCCGACTCAGAGCTTCTGCAGGTGGCTTACGATCCTACGGGAAAGAATTGAAGAACTAATCGCTTCGAAAAAATTACTTTCGCCCCCCACCTATTTTGAGATACTCACGTGCCTGGCTTTCCTGTATTTTGAAGTGCAAAAGGTGGATATGGCTGTTTTAGAGGTGGGCATGGGGGGTAGGTTTGATGCTACTAATGTGGTGGAGCCTTCTGTTTCAGTTATCACCACGATTTCTGGAGAACATAAGAAGTTTTTGGGAGAAACTCTGAGCCAGATAGCCTTTGAGAAAGCAGGAATCGTGAAATGTAATATTCCCGTTGTTTGCGGAGTAGAGCAAAATGAAGCCCTTGAAACCATTAAAAGGAGAGCAGAAGAGCTTAAAGCTCCCTTTCATGCAGTTTTTGCCGGGAAGAGAAGTTTTATCACCTATAAGACTGAAAAAGGATATTCTTTTGTCTATAAGACAGACAAGGAGAATTATTCGTTCACGCCCTCTCTCCAAGGAAAACACCAAGGAGAAAACGCAGCCGTGGCTATAGCTGCCTCGGAGCAGCTCTCCAAGGCCTGGAAAGAACTGGAGAAGAAAAGGATTGTGAGCGGTGTAGAGAAAACAAAATGGGAAGGTCGCCTGGAAATTGTCTCTCGTAATCCGCTGGTCATTCTGGACGGGGCCCACAACGAAGAAGGAGTTCGAGCTTTAAAAAGATATTTCGAGGATTTTCCGTCGTCTCCACTTATACTTGTCTTCGCTATTATGCGAGATAAAGAAATCACCAAAATAGCTGATATCCTGTTCCCCTTGGCAAAAAAAATCATCCTAACTCGATTTCCCTACTTCAGGGCTGCTTTGCCAGAGGAGATAAAGAAGCAAGCTCAAAGTTTCCAGGATCGAATTGTCTTAGAGCCAGACACAAATAAGGCTATAGACAAGGCACTTCGAAGCGCTGGCTCCCAAGGCTGTGTGCTCGTCGCAGGTTCTCTATATTTAGTGGGAGAATTCAAAAAAAGAGGAATATTTCCTAACGGCTCACTTTAAAATTGAAAATTGAAACAGAAAATGGTAGAAAATGGGGCCTGGCCCCAAAACAGAAAATGGGGCCTGGCCCCATTTTCGATCCAGATGCTTAAGTATCCCTGTATTTACTTGCTTTTTTAGGCTAAAAATGATAAATTTTTGCCTAATTCTTTCATCTTCCTTTTTAAAAAATGATCGAGATTGACGCGAGCTTCATCGCCATATTTATAATAGTTTGGATTCTGGTTTTTGTCCTCTCACGAGTATTTTTTAATCCTCTTCGAAAGATAATGGAAGAAAGGGAAGATAAAGTCAAAGGGAGACAAGAAGCGTTCCGAGAGTCTACAGAAGTCTATGAAAAAACTGTTTATGAAATTGAAGAAAGGCTAAAATCCGCAAGGATTCTCTCAGAGCAGACAAAGGATAATCTTAAGCATGAGGCTTTAAAAGAGAGAGAACGCATGCTGGAGGATATAAGCACAGAGTACAGGAATCAGGTTGAAAAGGCTCAACAGGAATTAGAGAAGCAGACCGCGAGCTTGAGAAGGGAATTAAGTGCAGAAGCCGAGAGCTTGGCGGAAAGAATCGAGCAGAAACTTTTAGAATGAAAACTCCAAAAAGAAAAATCCTGCTAATTTTGCTTCTATTGCCCTTTTTTATCTCCATGGCTCCTGCAGATGAGGAACATTCATCAAATTTCAAGGATTTTATCGGGAAAGCTGTCAATTTCATCATTTTATTCGGAGGGTTGGCTTATTTTCTCTTTAAGCCTATCCGGAATTTTCTCCAGAAAAGGTCTGAGGAGATAGAGCAGGGCCTTAAAGATGCAGAAAGTGCCCAAAAAGAGGCAGAAATGAAGCTTCGTGAAGCAAAAGTTCGCCTCGCAACCCTGGAGGACGAGATAGAAAAGCTAAAGAAGGACGCAGAGATCGAGGGCAGTAAAGAAAAGGAGAGGATTATTCAACTCGCCCAGCAAGAAGCGGAGAGGATCAAACACTTTGCCAAGCAAGAGATTGATATGCTCATGCGAGCAGGAATCCAAGACCTCAAACAGTACACAGCAGAACTGGCTTCAGCATTGGCAGAAGAGAGGATTAAGAAAAAGATGAGTCCTGAAGACCAATCTTTTCTTATAGATAAATCAATAGAAAAGCTCGACGAACTCTATGAAAAGCAAAATTATCGTAAAAAGATACACTCAAGGTTTAGTTAACTCTATTAAGAGTGAAGCAGAGTTTTCGGCAATCAGCCAGGAGCTGTCTAATTTTGCTCTGCTTCTCAACAAGCACGAAAAGCTGAAAGACACTCTTTTAAGCCCCTTTTTGCCCACATCAAAAAAAACGCAGATAGCCGAGGAAGTGCTGTCCAAGCAAGCCTTGGGGGAGAAGGCTTCAAGGCTTATTTCTCTGCTTGTTGAAAACAATCGGCTCGGGCTTTTTCCCGATATCATAGAGTCTTTGCCAGAAGTTTGGAATGAGCAGAGAGGAACTTATACTTATGAAGTGGCTTCTGTTGTTCCCCTTACGGATGACCAGAGGAAAAAATTAGAAAAAAAATTAGAGTCATTGGAGAGAAGACCTGTTATATTGAAGTATAGAATCGACCCTGAATTGGTTGGCGGGCTTTGCGTAAGAAGAGAAAATATTGTTTACGATGTCTCGATAAAAGGAAATTTGATGAAACTTAGGGAAGAAATTTCTGAAGGATAGGCGGAAAAATGGAAATTAAAGCAGATGAAATAAGTAAAATTATCCAACGCCAAATCGAAGGATACAAGACAGAAGTCGACATCAAAGAAGTAGGGACTGTAACCTATGTCGGAGATGGGATAGCCAGGATTTATGGGCTGGACCGGGTTATGTATAACGAGCTTCTTGAATTTCCCAATGAAGTTTATGGTTTAGCCCTGAATTTAGAGGAAGATAGCGTTGGTTCGGTGCTTTTGGGAGAGAGCCATCTTGTTAAAGAAGGAGATTTGGTTAAACGCACGCACAGGATTATGCAGGTCCCAGCTGGGCCAGCCATGATAGGAAGAGTGGTGAATCCTCTGGGCATACCCTTAGATGAGAAAGGCCCAATAAAGACTGATATCAACATGGTGGTCGAGCGCCTGGCGCCAGGTGTTGTCGACCGCTTGCCGGTGAAGGAGCCCCTCCAGACTGGTATAAAAGCCATCGATACCATGATTCCTATAGGGAGAGGACAGAGGGAGCTCATCATAGGAGACCGTCAGACAGGAAAGACAGCTATTGCTTTGGATACTATCATCAATCAGAAAGATAAAGATGTCATCTGTGTTTATGTAGCTATCGGCCAAAAGAATTCCACGATCGCTTACGTTATAAAAATACTAGAGGATTACGGGGCGATGGATTATTCGATCATAGTGGCTGCTCCGGCCAGCGATCCTTCGCCTCTTCAATACCTTGCTCCCTACAGCGGTGTTGCTCTCGGAGAGTATTTCAGGGACAACGGCCAGCACGCTCTTCTCATCTATGATGACCTCTCCAAGCATGCAGCTGCTTACAGGGAAATATCACTGCTCTTAAGGCGGCCCCCAGGAAGAGAAGCCTATCCTGGGGACGTGTTCTACCTCCATTCAAGGTTGCTCGAGAGAGCAGCCAAGTATAACGACGAGCATGGAGGAGGCTCTTTGACTGCGCTGCCGATCATTGAAACACAGGCAGGGGATGTTTCGGGTTATATACCGACAAATGTCATCTCGATCACAGACGGTCAAATTTACTTAGAACCTGAATTGTTCAACGCAGGTATAAGGCCGGCCATCAACGTCGGTATATCTGTTTCAAGAGTTGGAGGGAATGCCCAGGTCAAAGCCATGAAGCAAGTAGCGGGAAAACTCCGCCTCGATTTAGCCCAGTACCGCGAGCTGGTGACTTTTGCCCAGTTTGGGACAGAATTGGATAAGGCGAGTCAAGCCCAGCTCGATAGGGGAGAGAGATTGACTGAGGTCCTGAAGCAGGATCAGTATGTCCCCTTACCGGTTGAAAAGCAGATATTGATAATCTATGCAGGGAATAGGGGATTTTTAGATGAGTTTGAGGTTGGACAAATCAAAGAATATGAAGAAAAACTCTACGCATTTTTTGAAAAGGAACAGGCGAAACTTTTGAAGAAAATCGCTGAGAAAGGCGAAATCAGCGTAGATATGGATGAAGCAATTAGTTCAGCTCTGAAGGAGTTCGGTTCCAGGTTTAAAGAGGAGAAAACTTAATAATGCCAGCTTTGATCGATCTCAGAAGAAGAATAAAAAGCGTCAGGAATACACAGCAGATTACACAGGCCATGAAGACTGTATCCACGGCTAAATTCAAGAAATCTCAGCGTTCTGTTCTGGAGGCTCGTCCCCACTGGCACAATTCTCCTGATCTGCTTTCGGAAGTCGTCTCCTGGGCTGAAAGAGAAGTCCACCCCTTGATCATGGATAGAGAAGAAAACAAGATAGAGGGATTAGTGATCACTTCTGATAAGGGTTTGTGCGGAGCTTTTAATACAAACTTATTAGAGAAAGCTTTATCCTTTTTTGAAAGAAAAGCTCAACGTTCTCAGGTGAATTTGGTTTTGATCGGGAAAAAAGCTTTGAGTTTTTTTGCGAAGCATCCCTTTCCTGTTGATCGTACATATTCAGAGCAGGCTCAAGATCTAACCTTAGGAGACCTGAAAGAATTGGCTCAGTTTTTGATGCGACTCTATGTTTTCAACAAAACAGATGCTGTCTATGTAGCCTACAATGAGTTCAAATCAATTCTTTCTCCTCGCGTGACCGTTACCAGACTTCTTCCCCTTAGCCCTCCAGAGGAAGAAGCGCATGAAGTATTACCTCCAGACTGGGAGCCAGAAGCTGGTTCTATCCTCAATAGTCTTTTGCCTTTTTACATAGAGAATCAAATCAGGCATTTCTATTTTGAGTCTCAGGCGGCTGAGCATGCGGCTCGGATGATGGCCATGGATAATGCCACTAAGAATGCTGAGGATTTAATTGGTGACTTAACATTGGTCTTGAACAAGATTCGACAGGCTTCAATAACCAAGGAGCTTCTGGAAATCATGACAGCCGTTGAGGCCTTGGCAGAAAAATAGAGGATTTGGAGATAAGTATGGTCAAAGAAAAACAAAAAACTACCGAGAAAAGAAAAGATAAAACTGAAGCGAAACCAAAGGCAAAATCTAAAGAAAGCGAAAAAAAAGAAGTAAAAATCGGGAAGGTCGTCCAGATTATAGGGCCAGTTGTGGACATCGAATTCAAGGGTGCTAAGCTACCTGAAATTTACCACGCGATTCGAATCGTAAGTGAAAGATTCGATTCTTCCAGCCCCTCATCTATTCAAGAAGCCAAGAAGGATTTTGGGATGAGGATTGACCAACATAAGAAGGAAGGATTCGATAGCGTTGCTCCCGTGGATATCGTGGTAGAAGTGGAACAGCATCTTGGGGAGGATAAAGTGAGATGTGTTTCCATGCATCCCACAGACGGGCTGGCTCGAGGAATGAAAGCCGTTGATTTGGGTGGTCCGATTCAAGTTCCGGTAGGAGAGGTGACTCTGGGAAGAGTGATGAATGTAATAGGAGAGCCAGTTGACTACCTGGGTCCTATCAAAGCCAAAGTCAAATATCCCATACACCGCCCTCCTCCGTCCTTGGAGCAGCAGAGCACCAAGCTCGAGATGTTTGAGACCGGAATCAAGGTGATTGACCTTATTCAGCCTTTCTTGAAAGGAGGAAAGGTCGGCCTTTTTGGAGGAGCAGGCGTTGGCAAGACCGTGATCATCATGGAGTTGATCAACAACGTAGCCATAAAACACGGAGGCTACTCTGTTTTTGGTGGCGTGGGTGAAAGAACAAGAGAGGGAAATGATCTCTGGCTGGAGATGAAGGAATCAGGGGTTATAAGTAAGACATCTCTTATCTACGGTCAGATGACCGAGCCTCCCGGAGCAAGACTCCGCGTCGGATTGGCTGCCCTTTCTGTTGCTGAATATTTCAGGGATGAGATGAGCCAGGATATCCTCCTTTTCATCGATAATATCTTTCGTTTCGTCCAGGCGGGTTCAGAGGTTTCAGCGCTCCTGGGAAGGATGCCTTCTGCAGTTGGTTATCAGCCTAACCTGGCAACTGAACTCGGAGAGTTAGAGGAGAGGATCACTTCCACAAAAAGGGGTTCAATAACTTCTGTCCAGGCAATTTATGTGCCCGCAGATGACTTCACCGATCCGGCGCCAGCCACAACTTTTTCTCATTTAGATGCCTCCACAAACCTTTCAAGGGCTTTAACCGAAATCGGCATCTATCCTGCCGTTGATCCCTTATCCTCTTATTCACGGATACTGGATCCAAGAGTTGTCGGTGAGGAACACTATCATGTGGCGAGGAGCGTCAAGGAAATTCTTCAGAGGTATAAAGACCTTCAAGATATTATTACCATTCTGGGCATAGAGGAGCTATCCGAGGAGGACAAAGTTATTGTTGCCCGTGCTCGAAAGATTCAGCGGTTTCTTTCCCAGCCTTTTTTTGTTGCAGAGGAATTTACCGGGAGACCGGGAAAATATGTAGCCATTGAGGAGACCGTGAACGGATTCAAACAGATTGTGGAAGGTCAACACGACGATAAACCTGAACAGGCTTTCTATATGGCAGGAAGCATTGAGGAAGTCGTCAAGCAGGCAGAGGAATTGAGGTCAGCATGATCCAGAAGTTGCCGTCGTCTCTTCGAGTCAAAGTCATAGCTCCTCGGAAATTATTGCTGGATGAAGAGGTTCAGGAGCTCTCACTGCCGAGCTTGGATGGGTATCTAGGGATACTCCCCGGCCACAGGCCACTATTTTTAGCTATCGGAACGGGAAGGATCACGTACAGGGTTGCCGAAAAAGAGGAAACTTTATCTGTGCAAGGGGGATATGCGGAAGTCCTTCCTGATAAAGTGCTTGTTTTTACTGAATTGAGTGAAGATGAAAACGCGAAACCTATTGAAGAGCGAGGATGAGACTCTTGATTCCTTTTATCGAGGCAGCATTCTTGTCTTGCAGAAGAAGGAGGGATACCGGTTTTCAGTAGATGCTCCCCTCTTAGCTGATTTTATTCAAACAAAGCGTTCTGATGATGTCTTAGAGCTGGGAGCTGGGAATGGCATTATTTCTCTTCTCTTGAGCATCAAGCCTTTTAAGCACATCACTGCCGTGGAGATTCAGGAATCTTTGGCGGATATGGCCAGGCGAAACGTAAAACTCAATAATCTTGAAAGAAAAATCTCCATTATCAGAGAGGATCTGCGACAATATAATCCGGGGAAGGAGTTTGACGTTATCTTTTCGAACCCTCCTTATATTAAAAAGGGGGAAGGTCATTTAAGTTCTTCTCTGGAAAAATCAATCGCCAAGCACGAGTTAAAATGCGATATTTTTGGCATATTAGAAAAAACAGCGCAACTGCTCAAAAATAAAGGAAGGGCCTATTTTATATATGTTGCGAAAAGAAAAGATGATCTATTCCAGGCAATAGAGAAGAACAGTTTGAAGATCAAATCCCTTCGCTTTGTCCATCCTCGCCAAGAAAATCCTCCGAACCTTTTATTGGTAGAATGCGATCTCTCTTCAGAAAAAGAGGTTCTTTTGCCTCCTTTCATTCTTTATGGCGAGGGAGGAAATTATACGACCGAAGCAGAGGAAGTATTTCGCGGGAGAATTAATGCCGAAGCAGATTAATCTAGCTTTTATAAGGAGCAATTAGTAAGCTTAAACGACAATGGATAAAAAATTTAAAAGACCTGCTGACCTTGTGAAAATCAGAAACAAGCTCAAAAACAAGCGAAAAAAGGTCGTTTTTACCAACGGCTGCTTTGACCTTCTCCATAGCGGTCACGTTCATCTTTTTAGGGAAGCCAAGAAAAAGGGAGACGTTTTTATCGTGGCTGTCAATGACGATGCTTCAGTTAAGAAGATAAAAGGGACATCAAGGCCTATCTTTCCTTTGGAGGAGAGGATTGAAATTTTAGGGGCCATCGAGGAAATAGATTACCTCACTTCATTCTCCGAGGAGACTCCGCAGAAAATAATCGCCCTGCTCCTTCCAGATGTTTTGGTTAAGGGCGGAGATTGGAAACCAGATGAGGTGGTGGGAAGGAAAGAGGTTGAAGAAGTAGGCGGGGAAGTAGTAATTATTCCCTATCTCGAAGGCTCTTCCAGTTCCGAAATTATCAAAAGAATCCTCAGCTCAGCTAAGTCCTAGATTTAGAAAAAATGAGACTCCCGAACAAAATAGAAGATATTATTGAACACGTCAGCAAACGTGGATTTTATGAATTAAATCCCTATAAGAAAAAGTGGGTTTGATAAATCAATCCCCTACATTAATAGAAGGGGAAGATAAAAGAGCAGTTTTACATCTTGCTCAGGATGAATGCCTACATCCTTCTGCACAGTGCGCAATTCTTGGTACTGTAAATCTTTTCATTTGTCACTCCCTTCTGAGCTATATATACAATATTAATCCTATCATAATTATAGTATATTTGTCAACATAATTATTCAGTAAAAATAAAATATTTTAGCTCTAAATACAAGAATTATATACTTAAATAAAAAAGGGGACAGGCAACTTTTTCTAGCCTTAATAGCCCTGTTGCTCATTCTTTTCTTTCTACTCTGGGAGATCGCTTTGATGAAAGAAAATTTGAAATATGGGGCCACGGGTGTCCTATATCGGAAAAAATAACCGAAGAAAAGAGTCCGATTTATCAATAATCTTTACTTGCATTTTGTTCAGTAAATATTTATAATTCCGTACGAAATAGTGAACATATAAACAATAAGTAGTCCATATGAACGATATAGCGTACAATAAATAAATGAAATTCCATAATGCGTTAGAAGAAATATTCTCCAGCAAAGTCAAAATTGCTGTGATGAAACTCATGTGTCTTAATCCAGAACAGAAGTACAGCGG
>WVZK01000172.1 GCA_011772475.1 Candidatus Aminicenantota bacterium
TTTTGGCTTGACAGCCGGAATACTTTGGGGCGCAGCTGTTTTCTTAGCAACAAACATCTTAATTCTTAAAGGAGGCGAAGGTACAACTATCTCTAGTTTAGCACACTACTACATAGGCTACAGCTTTAGTTTCATAGGGAGCTTAATCGGCATGGTCTGGGGCTTTGTTAATGGTTTCATTGCCGGCTGGCTTTTTGCTTTTTTTCACAATTTATTCGTCAAAACAAGCTAAAAAATCTTTCAAAGTTTGCTGGTCACTACTTTATTTGAGTAGTGATTTATAATTTCTCTGGATTTATTTAATAGATCCATATCAAATATTCTGTTAGGGACCAATTAACCTTCAGCAGGAGCCTTATTACCTTATGTAGGGGCTTGATTTATCTGTAGGGGCTTGATTCATCAAGCCCACCTTTAAGGTAAATGACGCACATAGCACAAGATCAAAACATCATGATGAAAATCGCAGGGAGAATTGAAATACAGAAGCCTTTCCGTTATATTCTTAAAAGAGTCGTGCGCCTGTAGCTCAGTACGGATAGAGCGAGGGATTCCTAATCCCTAGGTCGCCGGTTCGAATCCGGCCAGGCGCCCCATCCCCTAATCCATTATAAACGTGGGCTTGATGAATCAAGCCCCTACAAACAATGTGGATTTGATAAATCAAAGTGCTGGAACAAAACCGGGCTTGATGAATCAAGCCCCTAAATAATATAAATACCCATACGTGATATAAATAAAATGAATGAAGGCGTGCTGATAGCCCCCCGTTTTTGATCCGAGCGAATAAATAGAGTCAGAGCCAGTACAAATTATTCTTTTTGAGCGTCAACCACTGCAATTGCGGCCAGATTAACAATGTCGTCTACTGAAGCCCCTCTTTGCAGTACATGGACTGGTTTATTCATACCCATAAGTATTGGCCCGACTGCCTTTGCACCGCCCAGCCTCTCCATCAACTTATAGGCGATATTTCCTGATTGAAGGTCAGGGAAAATCAAAACATTCGCCTTTTCCTTTAGTTTGCTGAAGGGATAGGTTGAGTTCAAAATCTCGGGAACAACGGCTGTATCAGCCTGCATCTCCCCATCTATGATTAAATCGGGCATCTTCTCTTTTACGATTTCAACTGCTTTCTTGACTTTTTCTGCCAGTGGATGACGGGTGCTGCCAAAATTTGAGAAGGAGAGCATAGCCACCTTTGGTTCCACGTCGAAGCGACGCGCAGTTTCAGCTGTGTTGATGGCAATTTCTGCTAAATCTTCAGAGCTGGGCTCGATATTGACGGTTGCATCAGCAAAGAACATGATGTCGTCTTTAAAGATCATCATGTACAGACCGGAGACTATTCTTAATTCAGGTCGTATTTTAACGACCTGTAAAGCAGGTCGAATAGTTTCTGGATAATGCATGTTTAGACCTGAAACCAGACAATCCGCATCTCCCATATGAACCATCAAGGAGCCAAAATAGTTAGGAATTTTCA
>WVZK01000001.1:0-809 GCA_011772475.1 Candidatus Aminicenantota bacterium
TTGGCGGAGCTGGAAATTCCGTCCTCAATCTCAAGGCTTTAGGCGCAAATTCTTATCCTATCGGCGTCCTAGGCTCGGGCGACTCAGGGCAGAAAATCCTCCAAATCCTTAAACAGAAGGGTGTCTCCACCGAATACTTAANNACCAAGAAGCAAAGGTCCCTGACAGCAAAGAGTTAAAGCAGAGAATTCAGAAAACCCTCAAAGATGCCCAAAGGAAAATAGACGCCCTTCTCATTTCTGATTATAATTATTTCACAGTCAAACAGGATCTTTTTAGCAGGATCCTTCCCGGTTTCAAGAAAAAAAATATTCCTGTAACGCTTGATTCCCGATTCCGGCTCCTGGATTTCAAAGGCGTCACTGTCTCAACTCCCAACGAGCCAGAAGTTGAAGGAGCCCTCCAGATTGAGATAAACGACGATAACCAACTGCTTAAACAAGCAGGAAAGCTCCTTTTAAGAAAGACGCAAGCCTCAGCCCTGCTTATAACAAGAGGATCCAAAGGAATGGTTCTTTTCGAGGAGAGGAAAGCTCCTTTTTCCATATCCATCTGCGGCACGACCGACATCGTTGACGTTACTGGAGCCGGGGATACAGTCATAAGTGTTTTCACTCTGGCCTTAGCCTGCGGTTCAACTTTCAGAGAAGCAGCTCTGCTCGCCAACTATGCCGGCGATATTGTGGTCATGAAAAAAGGCACTGCCACTTTGAGTGCTCAAGAACTCAAGGAGAACATCGTTTCTTAAAATTGAAAAAACTATACCAGCTTTCTCAGCTAACTAATATTATCCAAGAGCATAAAAAAAG
>WVZK01000001.1:821-1098 GCA_011772475.1 Candidatus Aminicenantota bacterium
TCTGGCTAACGGTTGCTTTGATTTGATTCACGTTGGCCATATAAGGTATCTGAAAGAAGCGAAGAAAAAAGGAGATATCCTGGTTTTGGCTCTGAACAGCGACTCCTCTATCAGCAAGCTTAAAGGAGAAGGAAGACCAATACTAAACCAGGAAGAAAGGGCGGAAATAATTTCCTCTTTTTACTTTGTCGATTATATCACTTTTTTTGATGAGCCGAATGTGGAGAAAGTTCTTCTTGCTCTAAAGCCCGATATCCATGCCAAAGGCTCAGATTAT
>WVZK01000137.1:0-752 GCA_011772475.1 Candidatus Aminicenantota bacterium
AACATACGAGACCATTCGAAATTTGGTCTTCGTTTTGTCCAGTCAATCTCGGCGACTCTCCTTATATTGATGATCTCTTACTACGTATTCCCAAGTCTATACCTCGGCCGGGGGGTTTTGCTCTTTACGGTGATTTGTGCCACGGTTGGTGTGTTTTTTTGGAGAATTATCTACCGTTCGATAGTCAAAGGAAATCAACTGAATGAACGAGTTATCATCCTGGGGACTGGAGCATTTGCCAGAGAAATTGCTAGGGAAATTCGAGACAGGGGGGATTCAGGGTTCGAGGTAATTGGCCATATAGATGAGCAAAATAAGGAGAGTAAGACATGACAAATCTGCAGTCTGATGTCCAAATCATTGGTGATTGTTCTCTCATCCACAAAATCGTGAAGGAAGACAAGGTTGATCGAATCATCGTGGCCCTGGAAGAACGGAGAGGAAGGTTTCCAACAGAAGAGCTTCTGAAGTGCAGAATGGAGGGCATATCAATAGAGGAAGGAATCGCCTTCTATGAACACTTGACGGGAAAACTGCTCATTGAAAGGGCCTACCCGAGCTTTCTCATATTTTCTAATGGATTCATAAAGACAACATATCATCACGTGGTGAAAACAGCAATGGATCTTTTTATCTCCAGCATTGGTTTGATTTTTCTTTTGCCAATTATGGCCTTGATCGCTTTGGCGATAAAGATAAGTTCATCTGGCCCAGTCTTTTATCGGCAAGAAAGGGTAGGACAAAAAGGAAAA
>WVZK01000137.1:865-1126 GCA_011772475.1 Candidatus Aminicenantota bacterium
AAAGACCACATTTCGTCAAACACTTGAACGATGAAATCCCATTTTATGAGAAGAGACACGCGGTCAAACCTGGCATCACGGGATGGGCCCAAATAGAGTATCCTTATGGTGCCTCAAAAAACGACGCCCTGGAAAAGCTAAAATACGACCTCTATTACATAAAGAATATGTCGCTTTTCTTGGACCTCGTTATCCTTTTTCGAACTATCAAAATCGCCTTGTTTGGAAACGGTGCAAGGTAGACCCGTATCACGGTATAGT
>WVZK01000152.1:0-13849 GCA_011772475.1 Candidatus Aminicenantota bacterium
ATACGAATATAAGACGTCAACTAACATTTGCTGTGCCTCAATCCACAGGGATTTCCCCTGAGGAAACCATAGCAGTTTCTAATCTTATCTGTGAAGCTCAACCAACAATCTCAGGGACTGTGATGACTGAGGGGGGAGTTGGGCTTCAAGGTGTGACAATTGCGTTTTCCGACGAGCAAGGCACAGCGACTACGGATTTAAATGGCAGTTATTCTCATTCAGTTAGTTATGGGTGGTCAGGGACTGCAACTCCTTCCAAGACTGGCTATATTTTCTCGCCCTCCAGCATGACCTATGAAAGCCTCACTACTGACCAGGCATACCAGGACTACACTGCCACAGTCGTCTACACGATCTCAGGCTCGGTCAAAACTGGAGGAGGTGTCGGGATAGAAGGAGTGGAAATTACGTTTTCCGCTGGGCAAGGCACGGCGACTACAGATTCAGAAGGAAGCTACTCTCATCTCGTCGTTGAAGGATGGTCAGGAGAAGCGACTCCTTCCAAAACTTGCTATACTTTCTCACCCTCGAGCCTAACTTACTCCAATGTTACGTCTGATCAATCAAATCAAGACTATACTGGCACTATGTTAACCTACACAATATCCGGTACGATTAGCGTAGCAACTTCAGCAGCTCCTCTGAGTGGAGTGGTGATGGAAGGCTTGCCTGGCAGCCCAACCACAGATGCCTTAGGCTATTATGAAGCTACCGTGGATTGTGGTTGGTCAGGCACTGTAACTCCTACCCTAACAAGGTACGTATTCTCACCCTCAAGCCGAACTTATGGCGATGTGGACTCTGATCAGGCAGGTCAGGACTACGATGCCTATCCAGCATGGATCATCTCTGGTTCGGTGAAGACCGGGGCAGACGAGGGTATAGCAGGAGTGGTAATCACGTTTTCTGGCGTTGAAACCACGGCGACTACGAGCGCAGACGGCAGCTATTCTGCCACTGTGATAGAAGGGTGGTCAGGAGATGCAACTCCTTTCAAAATTTGCTACAGTTTTTCCCCTTCCAGCCTGAGCTACAGCAACTTAACATCTGACTATTCTAACCAGGACTACACAGGTGCACGCATCCAATACACATTAACCTTAAATTCTGGCGGGGGAGGAACTACTGATCCTTCGCCGGGAAGCCATGACTATGATTGCGGCAGGTTGGTTAAGATAACAGCCAATCCTAATTCTGGCTATGAATTTTCCAACTGGTCAGGGGATGTGCCTTCGGGCTATGAGAATGATAATCCGCTCATCTTTACTATAGAGTTAGATACATCTATAACCGCCAATTTCAGCAGAATACCTCTATGGGATAGGTTGTGTTTCATTGCCACAGCAGCCTACGACTCACCCTTACACCCCCATGTTCGGGTACTTCGAGATTTCAGGGATAAATACCTTTTGCCCAACAAGCTTGGCCACACGCTGGTAAATTTATATTACAAATATTCACCATTCGTAGCAGAATTAATTGCTAAAAATACGGCGTTGAAGGCTGCTGCTAGGATCAATCTACTGCCATTTGTAGCACTCAGCTACTCGATGCTTCATTTTGGCCCAGTAATTACTGCAGCTATACTTCTCTTCATTTTTCTTCTTCCAATCTTTCTTGTCTGGTCCCATAGAAGAAAAGCAAGATATAAAATGGGGCCATAAAATGGGGCCATAAAATGGGGCCAGGCCCCATTTTCACCATTTTCATCCTTCCAATTTTTCTTGTACGATTCTATCGAAGAAAACCACGATTGATTCTTATGTAGGGGCTTGATTTATCAAGCCCACCTTTTTTATTTAGTATGATTAATAATGTGGGTTTGATGAATCAAACCCCTACATTCTATTCTAACTTCTTGAATCAAGCCCCTACACAATATTAACCATTCCCTTACAATTAATTCTACCCCCTTGAATCAGACTCCTACATTCTATTCTAACTTCTTGAATCAAGCCCCTACACAATATTAACCATTCCTCTCCAAATAATTCAAGATTCGACAGTGTTGACTATTTTCTGCACAATTGTTATTCTTTTGGCACTCTAGAAGGAAGGGAAAATGAGCCATGAAATGTCCTGCATGCAATTTTGAAAATCCCGACGATACCGTTTATTGCGGTAAGTGTGCAAGCCCCCTCAAACCATCCGAGGAGGTTTCTGTCTCTCACACCAAGACGCTAGAAACTCCCACAGAAGAATTAACCAGGGGCAGTACCTTTGCCAAAAGATACGAAGTCATAGAAGAACTGGGTAAAGGAGGCATGGGTAAGGTCTACAGGGTATATGATAAAAATATAGAGGGAGAAGTGGCTTTAAAACTTATCAAACCCGAAGTCGCTGCTGATAAAAAAACTATAGAACGCTTTAAAAATGAGCTAAAACTTGCCCGAGAGATTGCACACAGGAATGTCTGCAAGATGTATGACCTCAATGAAGAAGAAGGAACTCACTACATCACTATGGAGTATGTAACAGGGGAAGATTTAAAGAGCATGATCAGGATGACAGGCCAATTAAGCGTGGGAGCAGCTATTAACATAGGAAAGCAAGTGTGTGAGGGATTGGATGAGGCTCATAGATTAGGTGTTATCCATCGCGATTTAAAACCTCAAAACATCATGATAGATAAAGGGGGAAACGCGCGGATTATGGATTTTGGGATAGCTCGCTCTGTTAAAGGGAAAGGCATTACAGGTGCAGGAGTGATGATCGGAACACCCGAGTATATGTCACCAGAGCAGGTAGAGGGAAAAGAAGCAGATGAGCGCTCTGATGTCTATTCTTTAGGGGTGATTCTTTATGAGATGGCGACTGGTCGAGTGCCTTTCGAGGGAGAGACACCTTTCACCATAGGCGTGAAACACAAGAGCGAAGAACCTCGAGATCCTAAAGAGCTCAACGAACAAATTCCAGAAGATCTAAGCCACGTGATACTTAAATGCTTGGAGAAGGATAAGGAGAAAAGGTATCAGAGCCCTGGTGAGGTTCATGCAGAGTTATCCAAGATGGAGAAGGGTATACCTACCACAGAGAGAGTGATTCCCGAAAGGAAACCTCTCACTTCAAGAGAGATAACGGTTCAATTTACCTTGAAGAAGCTCTTTATTCCCGCTTTAGTTGTTGTAGCCGTTATAGTTGCAGCTGTGATTGTCTGGCAGCTCCTTCCCAAAAAGGAAGCCGTTTTTATCCCCTCAGATAAGCCTTCTCTTGCTGTCATGTATTTCAAGAATAAAACCGGAGATCAAAGTTTGGATATCTGGAGAAGTGCTCTATCTGACTGGCTGATTACAGATATCAACCAATCAAAGCATCTCAGCGTGTTAAGCGGAGCAAGGCTGTTCGGAGTCCTGAGAAGATTGAATCTCCTGGAGGCAGAAAGTTATGCTTTTGAAGATTTGATGAAGGTGGCTGCACAAAGCAAAGTAAATCATATACTGGAGGGAAGCCTATCCAAGGCAGGCGATGTTTTTCGAATTGATTACACATTAATTGAAGCAAGCACAGGAGACATAGTCAGTTCAGATTCTGTGCAGGGGGAGGGCGAAGAGAGCCTTCCTTCCATGGTGGATGAGCTGACAAAAAAGATTAAAGCAAATTTTAAGCTTTCCGCAGAAGAAATAGCCAGTGATATTGATGATGAGGTAGGAAAGATAACTTCCTCTTCTCCTGAGGCATTCAAATATTACAGTGAGGGGAGAAATTATCACCACAGTGGAGATTATCGCAAAAGTATCCAGCTTATGGAGAGGGCGCTGGAGATTGATCCTGAGTTTGCTATGGCCTACAGGTCAATGGCAATGAGCTATAACAACATTTATCTTTTCTCAGAGAGAGTGAAGTACATCCAAAAAGCCCTTGATTTGACAGATCGATTATCGGAGAAAGAGAGATATCTCATTGAGGGAGATTTCTACTTTGGATCAGAAGAAACGTTCGACAAAGCGATAGAGGCCTATAAAAAACTGTTGGACCTTTATCCGGATAGTCAAGCCGGAAATAATAACCTAGGAAACGTATATAGGAGTATAGAAGAATGGGATAAATCAATAGAAAGATACGAGGTGTGCGTAAAGACGAAAACTGAATTCATCCCTTCTTACACCAATTTAGCAGCTTCATTCAGGGCAAAAAGAATGTACGAAAAGGCAAAGCAAGTCCTCGAGGATCATATCAATAATATTTCAGACCATGCCACAATCCGCCGGGCCTTAGCAACATATTATTATGAACAAGGCGAGCTTGATCTTGCCCTTGCTGAGATAGATAAGGCTTTTATCCTTAATCCAACTCATCCTCTAAATTTTAGGGCGAAAGGAGATATTTACGTTTTTAAAGGAGATTTAATTAAAGCCGAAGAAGAGTACCGAAAGCTCCTGGATATAAGCGAGCCAGGAGCTCAAATGTTTGGCTTACAAAGGTTAGGATTTTTAAATTTATTACTGGGAAGGTTTAAGGAAACAAAAAGTATATGGAAACAAGCGCTCGAGTTGGCAATAAAGCAGGGAGAAAAAGGATGGAAATCGAGAATCCATCAAAGTCTGGGAGAGACTTATCTAACATCAGGGGAAAATCAAGAAGCTTTAAAAGAGTTGATTATGGCATTGGATGTTGCTGAGGAGATAAGATTTGTAAACGCGCAAAGAGGTGCTTTACATCTAAAAGGGCTTGTTTTCCTAAAGATGGAAAAAATAGATGAAGCTTTAAGAATAGCAGATGAGCTTAAAGAGATGATCGAGAAGGGAATCGATAAGAAAATCATAAGGCTTCATTACCATCTTATGGGCAGCATAGAACTTGAAAAAGGGAACTTTTCCAAAGCCATTAGATACTTCAAGGATGCGTTATCTCTGCTGTCCTATGGGCCTCTCGATTGGCGGGCAGACTTTATTGACTCCTTGGGTTTAGCCTATTACAGAGCAGGAGATATAGAGAAGGCTCGCCTTGAGTATGAGAGGATAACTTCTCTTACTACAGGCAGGCGGTCTCGTGGAGACATATACGCCAAGAGCTTTTACATGCTCGGTATGATCTACGAGCAGCAGGGCTTAAAAGGGAAAGCCATAGAGCACTATGAAAAATTCCTCGAACTCTGGAAATCCGCTGACCCTGGTATCGCAGAGGTTGAAGATGCCAAAAAGCGCCTCTCTGACCTGACATAATAAATTGGGGCTAAAAAGGGGCCACTAAAATGGGGCCAGGCCCCATTTTTAAAAAAGGGGCCAGGCCCCCATTTCATCTTTTTTTATCGAAAAAAGTAGCCTGTCCCTTTTTATATATAAAAGTTGAGACACAGTTCCTTTTTTTATAGAATGTGACAGACAGTCGGAGGAGAATCATGAGGGCGATAATAACAGATTACCTCAACAAGACAATTTCCAGACGTGGATTTATTAAAAATATGGCTGCTTCTGGTTTTTCAATAGCCTCGACAAATTCCGTTTTAGATTCCCTGGAGAATCTAAGAGTAGAAAATTCCTTAGGGCAAGACGAATACAGGTCAGTAACTGGAACTGGTGGTGACCTTCTTATTCAGCAGATAAAAGAGGCAGGCGTGAAATATGTCTTTACAAACACAGGCTCTCATGAGGTGGGCTTTTTTGATGCTCTGGTTAAGGAACCGAAGATTCAGTTAATTTTGGGACTTCATGAAGGAATCGTTGTTTCCATGGCAGACGGCTATCACAGAATAACGAAAGAACCGGCTTTTGTGAATGTTCATGTCGTGGCGGGAACAGCCCAGATGGCAGGTCAGCTCTATAATGCTCATAAGGATAATTCCTCCCTTATCGTATCTGCAGGCTTGGTTGATAATGAAGTTTTCAGTGATGATATTTCTCTGGCGCCCTCTCCAGGCTTTGACCAAAAAGAGATAAACAGACAATTTACAAAAATTTCCTGGGAAATAAAAAATCCAAATAGCATACCCGCCATAACCAGAAGGGCCTTTAAGGTAGCCACGACCCAACCAGGAGGACCTGTATATTGTGCTTATGCTAATTATGCCCTGGAATCTAAAAACGCAAGAGGAAAAATCGTCCCAAAAAAGAATTTTATGATTTCCTCCAGGATTAAAGCCGCGCCAGACCTTATTGAACACATGGCGAAACTTTTAATCGAAGCTAAGAATCCCGTTATTATTTATGGAGATGAAGTCTGGAAATCTGGCGCTCAAGATAAAGCAGTGGAAATGGCAGAATTATTGTCGGTGCCAGTTGCTTCTTCAAGAGATGCATTCAGGAACTTTCCAGCTAATCATCCTCTTTATGTGGGAAGATATTCGCCGGGGGCGAGGATAATAGGGAAGAAAGTGGATCTTATCATCTCTTTCGGAACAAAGGATTTTGGAAGAGATAGAGTCACATCTGTTGATAATAGTACAAGACTAATAAGATGTGGCATCGATACATCCAATATCGGTAGAAACTATCCTTTTGATTTAGCAGTAGTAGGTAATGTGAAAGAAATCTTGAGTGATCTTATTAATCATATAAAAGGAAGCTTAGCCAAAGGCAGAATAAATTCGATAAAAGATTCTCGCTTTCAAGAAGTCAAAGCTTATACTAAGAATTTGCGTGAGGATTTGTCTAAAAGAGCAAAAGCCAATTTTAACAAATCGCCGATTCATCCTGACCGCCTCGGGTATGAAATGAGTAGATTGCTGAACAAGGATGCTGTAATTGTCAGTGAAAACTTTGGGGGAAGTTACGGATTTTTTAATTTTGGTTTAAGAAAAAATGAGACCATGTGGATGTTTAACACTGGTTATTCGCTAGGCTGGGGTGTGGGAGCAGCTATGGGAGTCAAACTCGGCGAACCTGATAGACAGGTTGTATTGAGTATCGGCGATGGCTCGGTGATGTATAGCGCATCAGGTTTCTGGACTCAAGCCCGGTATGGAATTCCTGTTTTAACTGTTGTCTGGAATAATAAAAATTATCAGACTGTTCGAAGGAGTTTTGGTAGATACCGGGGCAAGATGGCTGAGACCGGTCAATATGCCGGGATTTATCTTGGAGACCCAGATATTGACTTTGTCAAACTGGCACAGAGCCAGGGTGTTGAAGGAGAAAAGGTTACGTCGCCAGAAGAAATAGAACCTGCCTTAAAAAGAGGAATTAAAAAAACAAGGGATGGTAAGCCTTACCTTATCGATGTTCTGGTTTCGAGGGTTGGCCCTGGAGCAGAATCTGAATGGTATCAAAAATTTAATTTAGCCAAAACTCGAACAAAAAAAGTTTAAAATAAGGGAAAATTTCCGTTATTATTATTTAAAGGAGGAGAGAATGCGAAAAAAAACTCTAGTACTTTTTATTTTATTATCGTTTGTTTTCTTGCCAGCCTGCCAGCAACAAAAAGAGATTCAGCCAGCGCCGACATATCCAGTTACCCAAAAAGGCGCCCAGGTAGATGATTATTTCGGAACTGAGGTGGCAGACCCTTATCGCTGGATGGAAGACGACACTGCTGAAGAGGTCAAGAACTGGGTGGAGGAGCAGAACAAGGTTACTTTTGGCTACTTAGAGAATATTCCCTTCAGGGAAAGAATTCTCCAGCGGGTAACTGAAGTTTACAACTATCCCAGGTATAAGTCGCCCTTCAGAGCAGGGGAGTATTATTTTTACTACAAAAACGACGGGCTGCAAAATCAATCTGTGCTCTATATTCAGAAAGGATTGGATGGGGAGCCGGAAGTATTCATAGACCCCAACAAATTGTCTCCGGACGGTACAGTTAGGATCAGCATTTCCGGTTTCTCGAAAGACAATCGTTATGTGGCTTTTTCCCGCTCCGAGGCAGGCTCGGATTGGCGGGAGTTTAGAGTTATGGAAATTGAATCCAAAAGGGAATTATCTGACAGCCTCAGATGGCTGAAGTTTTCCGGTGCCGCCTGGCATGGCAACGGATTTTACTACAGCGGTTACGACAAGCCGGAAAAAGGTCAGGAATTGACAGCCGCGAATAAATTTCAAAAAATATTCTACCACAAACTGGGCGATTCTCAGGAGAAAGATAAGCTCATCTATGAGGATAAACAGCATCCGTTTCTTTATAAATGGGCGGAAGTAACAGAAGGCGAAGAATATTTGTTTTTATCTCTATCCGAAGGAACCCATGGCAACGAGCTTTACTATAAAGATCTTTCAGTAAAAAACATGAAATTTCAACCGTTAGTCAAGGGGTTTGAGTACAACTGCTATATCATCGATAACGTCGGAGATAAATTTCTGATTTATACCAACACAGAGGCTCCCAATTCCAAAGTCATTCTTATGGATCCCAAAAAACCAGGCAAAGAAAATTGGAAGACTATAATTCCCGAAAAACCAGATGTTTTGCGCAGTGCCTATACAGCAGGAGGCCAGTTGTTTTGTAGCTATCTGAAGGACGCTAATGTAAAGGTTTACCAGCACGACCTCGATGGAAAATTAGTAAAAGAAATTGAGCTGCCAGGCCTGGGAAACGCTTATGGTTTTTACGGAAAAAGAGATGATAAAATTTTATTCTACATATTCACTTCTTTCACATCTCCCTCCACAATTTACAAGTATGATATCTCCAGCGGAAAAACTGAGGTCTTTCGGAAATCCCAGGTCAAATTCAATCCCGAGGATTATGTTTCAAAGCAGGTCTTTTACCCCAGCAAAGACGACACAAAAATCCCGATGTTTATTGTTCATAAAAAGGGCCTGAAATTGAACGGCAATAATCCCACTTACCTCACTGCATATGGCGGTTTTAACATAAGCAGGCTTCCCTCTTTTAGTTCCACTCTTATAGTGCTTCTGGAGAACGGGGGAGTTTACGCCCTGCCTAATCTCCGCGGTGGGGGCGAATACGGCGAGAAGTGGCATAGAGCGGGCATGCTCCACAACAAGCAAAATGTGTTCGATGATTTTATTGCTGCTGCTGAATACCTGATCAGGGAAAAATACACATCCAAAGATAAACTGGCCATTGCCGGCGCTTCTAACGGCGGTTTGCTGGTAGGTGCCTGCATGACTCAACGACCGGATTTATTCAAGGTGGCATTTCCCGCGGTAGGTGTCATGGATATGCTGCGCTATCATAAATTTACGGTTGGCTGGGGCTGGGTTGTAGAATACGGTTCGAGTGACGAGGAAGAGCATTTCAAAAACCTTTATGCCTATTCGCCGCTGCACAACATTAAAGAGGGCCTTGCTTATCCCGCTACTCTAGTAACAACGGCTGACCATGATGACCGTGTTGTTCCGGCGCATTCCTTTAAATTCGCCGCCGAACTCCAGGCAAAACACAGAGGCGAAAATCCGGTTTTAATCAGGATTGAAACGAGATCAGGACATGGAGCCAGCAGCACGACAAAAAGGATAGAAGAAATAAGCGATAAATGGGCTTTTATGTTTTACATCATGGGAGTTAAGGCTAAGTACTGAGATTAAGAAAATTATTCCCTGAGGAACCAGACTCGCTGGATTAAACCCTCCTGAACTTCGTAAATCACAACGGCATTTATCACTCTGGCATCTGGTAAACCGGTGATTTTTTCCCGGTCGATCACAGAATTACCCAATACGATTCTGTTGACGATTTCGCAATGAAGACGGGGGGAACTTTCGAAGCGATTCGCGTATGGCTCTCTCATTTCTTCCAGCCCTGACCAGCGCAATTTGTTTGGATGATCGTATAACTTAATACTAGGGCTGTATGTAGCCAGAAAGGCATCTAAGTCTCGCGCATTATAGGCATTCACTTGTTGCTGGACGACATCTTCTGGTTTTTTTCTTATGATTTGTGCTGGTTCAAAGATCATCCCATCTTTAATGACCAGATGAATATCGCTCGTATTCTGGATATCCAATAATGGATCAGAATTGAGAATAACCATATCCGCCAATTTGCCCGCTTCGATTGTTCCTAATTTCTCCTGCCATCCAGTAAACTTAGCTCCATTGATCGTGGCGGCAGTTAAGATCTGTAAGGGAGAGAGGCCAGCCTCTGCCATCAGTTCAAACTCTCTGAATATCGAAGGGCCATGAAGCGTCCCTATGTTTCCTGCGTCAGTGCCCGCGGCTATGGTAACGCCCCCCTCCTGGAGTAATTTTAGATTTTTCAATACGGCTGGATTTGGAGATATAGGCTTAGTATTATTCATCCTCTCTAAAACTCTTTTGGGAATAGCGTCGGTTGGCAGCTCGCGGAGATCAAAAAACGTGGAAACAATATAGGGATTAGCATACTCGAATTCAGGAGTACAGAGCTCAACTTGTTGAGAAAGTACCTCGCTATACCCTTCAAACACTATCAAGGTTGGCGTAAGAATGACATTGTTTTCCTTGAGAAGCCTTATGAATTCTTCATCTACTTCCTTATCAGTAACGATGTGCGCCAGGATGTCTGCACCGGCTTTGACTGCAGTGCGGGCTGTTTCAAGCTGCGTTGCATGAACAATTACTCTGAGGCCGTGTTTATGACTCTCTTGAATCGTAGCTTTCACCAGCGGCAGATGATCTTCTGGTTTCTGACTGGACCTGACTATATACCATATTTTTATAAAATCAGTTTTCTTCTCCACCTGACGGCGGACAAGATCCCGCGCCTCTTCAACAGAGTTTACTTTGATAATAGGAGGGTCTCCAGTGGTCAGTGCTTTTGGCTGGTAGGTGGAAATTAAAGGGCCAGCCACAGCAATCCGGGGTGCAAGTTTTGTTTTTCGGGCCAGTTCACGCACGTCGTAATTCCAGAAAGGGCCTCCAACATCTACGGCCGAAGTAATGCCGCATCTCATGTAGCGAGCAAACGTATCCGGAAGATTCTCTCGAATCTGGGCTAATTCCTCCTCTTCATAAGGGACAAACTTTCTGAGGTCAATCACATCAGGACGGGTGTAAAGCCCTCCGGATTGAAAAAAGTGGATATGAGCATCCACTAAACCCGGGATGATCCATTTTCCTTCAGCGTTGATAATCTCTGCATCCTTTGGAATTTTTACTTTCTCGGCTGTCCCGACTTTTTTTATAGTTGATCCTTCTACCAAGATAACTGCATTTTTAATCGGCTTTTTCCCATCCGTATTAACCAGAGTTACGCCCGCAATTGCTTTAAGGGAGGATGCATCTTGAGCTGGACTGATTGATGAAAGTGATATCCATAGAATAGTTACAAAAGTAGAAAAGAAAACTTTTATCAATCTTTTTCCTGACATCTCTGTTCCTCCTTCATGATATCCGTGCAAATTCGATGAGAATCATATCATCAGATTATCTTTTATGCAAAACTGGAAGCGATAAAGGCAGCATCAAGAATATCGCTTCAAATTATGAGTCTTTGTATTCTCTTGATCTGTATTGTTATGCAATAAAGATGCATTTGACTCTTTAGTCGTTAATTGTTATTCTTATGCCAAGAAGATTGGGTCAGAATCTTATAATTTTATTCTTTAACTTAATTGGATAAATAATTATACTTTTTAGGGAAAAAGAAGATTAAATGTCAAATTATGAAAGTCTGACCTTGTAAAGAAATCATGAAGTGTTCTAAATGCAATTTTGAAAATCTTGACGATTCTCTTTATTGCGGGAAATGCGCTGCACCACTTAAGCCTTCAGAAGAAATCTCTGCTCCTCTCACTGATACACTCGAAACACCCAAAGAAGAATTAACCACAGGTTCTCTCTTCGCTGGAAGATATCAGATTATAGAAGAACTGGGGAAGGGTGGCATGGGCAAAGTCTACAAGGTTCTTGATAAGGAGATCAATACTAAAGTAGCCCTAAAACTGATAAAGCCTGAAGTGGCTTCTGATAAGAAAACAATCGAGCGTTTCCGAAACGAGCTAAAAACAGCCCGCGATATTTCCCACAAAAATGTTTGTCGTATGTATGACCTTAATAAGGAGGAAGGTTCATATTACATCACCATGGAATATGTGCCAGGTGAAGATTTAAAAAGCATGATTAGAATGACAGGCCAATTGAACACAGGAGCAGTTGTTAATATTGGTAAGCAAGTGTGTGAGGGGTTAGCTGAGGCGCATAAATTGGGAGTCGTTCATCGTGATTTAAAGCCACAGAACATCATGATCGATAAAAGTGGAAATGCCCGGATAATGGATTTTGGAATAGCTCGTTCGCTCAAGACAAAGGGAATAACCGGAGAAGGAGCAATGATCGGCACACCTGAGTACATGTCGCCTGAACAGGTGGAAGGCAAAGAAGCAGACCAGAAATCAGATATTTATTCTTTGGGAGTAATCCTTTATGAAACGGCTACAGGCAGAGTGCCTTTTGAAGGAGAAACTCCGCTTAGCGTGGCTGTGAAGCATAAGACAGAAGCACCTTGTAGCCCCCAGGAGTTCAACGCCCACGTGCCCTCTGATCTAAGCCAGGTGATACTCACGTGTCTAGAAAAGGATAGGGCAAAGAGGTATCAAAATGCAGAAGAAGTACGCTCTGAACTGGCCAAGATAGAAAAAGACCTTCCCAGCAAAGAGAGGGTTGCTCTTAAGAGAAAGATTAAAAAATGGAAAATTAGTGAAATTAGACGGAAGAGAACTGTTATATACGGGGGAATTGCGGCGCTTATTATTTTGCTCATCGCAGGAGGAATCAGTCTATTCACAGGCCGACAGCAAGCTATAGATTCGATTGCAGTGCTGCCGCTTAAGAACCTCTCTGGAGATCCTGGGCAGGAATACCTGGCCGATGGGATGACCGAAGCCTTGATCGGCGAATTGGGGAAGATCAGTGCCTTGCGCCGGATAATCTCAAGCACTTCAGTGATGCGATACAAAGGTACGGATAAGTCTTTGCCAGAGATAGCCAAGGAGTTGAATGTGGCTGGGGTGGTAGAAGGCTCTGTGCTTCTCGTTGGAGAGCAGGTGAGGATCAGGGCCCAGTTAATAGAAGCACGGAAGGACCGGCTTATGTGGACCGACAGTTATGAGCGCGATCTGCATAATATTTTGGCTTTGCAGAGAGAGTTGGCAAGGGCTATTGCCAAGGAGATCAAGATAGCAGTAACGCCCGAGGAGCAGGCTAGGCTTGCAGAGGTCCGTCCTATCAATCCTGAAGCTCATCAACTCTACCTGAAAGGCCGTTACTTATGGAACAAGAGGACAGGAGAAGACCTGAAAAAAGCTCTTGAGTATTTCGAGCAGGCAATCGAAAAAGACCCAAATTACGCTCTGGCTTATGCAGGACTAGCCGATTCATACTTTGTCCTTCCGGAGTACATTCCTTTCCCACCAAAAGAAGCTTTTTTAAAGGGGGAGGAGGCGGCGCTAAAGGCATTAGAGATCGATGATACGCTTGCTGAAGCTCATACTTCACTGGCAGCTATTAAGCGAAACCTTTGGGATTGGGATGGTTCAGAAGAGGAATTCAAGAGGGCTATAGATCTCAACCCTGGCTATGCGACAGCTCACCATTGGTATGCATACAATCTAATGTTAGTAGGGCGGCATGATGAATCTATCGCAGAAATTAAAATAGCTCAGGAACTCGACCCTCATTCTCTAATCATAAACGCCAACGTGGGATTCATCCTGTATCATGCACGCAAATATGACCAAGCGATAGAACATTATAAGAGTAGACTCGTATTGGACCCGAGCTTTGATGTGCTTCATATGTACCTCGGACTGGCATATATACAAATGGGGAAATATGAAGAAGCTATCGCAGAGTTTCAAGAAGCATTAACCCTATCAAAAGAATTCCTTGTGGCCAGAGCATGGCTCGGCCATGCCCATGCAGCTTCAGGTCAGATAGAGAAAGCCATGCAGGTAATTGATGAGTTGAAGGAGTTATCAAAGAATGAGTATGTATCTCCATATTACATAGCATCAATTTATGCTGGGCTTGGCCAG
>WVZK01000152.1:13887-18739 GCA_011772475.1 Candidatus Aminicenantota bacterium
TGTTGAAGAAAATAGGCCTGGAAAAATAATCGGCAAATCCTTAAACATTCTTCTGTCATAATTATCACTCGCAATAAATTTCTTAATTAAGTTGAAATAATTTCATCTTCTTTCTAAAATTAGCTAAGTATTTTAATCATCTAAGGGTTTAAAGTTCTAATAAAGTTAAAAAGTATTTATATGGAGGAGATATGATTTCTCAAAAGCAATTTTACCGTGTTACAGCATTTTTATGTGTTTTTATCCTGGCCTTGACTTTCTTTACATCCTCTATTTCAGCTAAAAAGGATAAAAAACCTCAAAGAGTCCATTCCACCGATCCTGCACTAAGGATGAAATGGTTCAGTCAGCATGTAGAGATGAAAAAGAATACTCCGTTCAAAGATTTGAAGTGGCAGCATCTAGGTCCGAAGAATGTGAGCGGGAGGTCCACTGACATTGCTGTGGTTACTCCGAAAGGAAAAAATTATACGATTTACGTAGCCACTGCATCCGGAGGAGTTTGGAAAACGGATAATGAGGGAACAACCTGGGAGCCGATCTTTGACCAGGAGGCGTCAACCTCGATCGGTGATGTTACTATTGCTCCCTCAAACAATGATATCGTCTGGATCGGAACTGGCGAGCCAAACATATTCAGAAGCTCGATGGCGGGTTCTGGAGTGTATAAGTCAACCGACGCGGGCAAAACCTGGAAGCATATGGGATTGACCGGAACCCATACGATTGCCCGAATCGTCATTCATCCTAATAATCCGGATGTTGTTTATGTGGCTGCTTCCGGTCATGAGTGGACCAACAACAAGGAACGCGGGGTCTACAAGACTGTTAACGGCGGTAAAAACTGGGAAAAAATTCTTTATGTCGATGAGGAAACCGGAGCCAATGACCTTATCATGGATCCTTCTGACAGGAATACGCTTTACGCTTCTACCTGGCAAAGGATGCGCAAAAAATGGAACGACCCCAGGAATGAGCTAGATTACAAGGGAAGCGGAATTTACAGGACAGCCGACGGAGGTAAAACCTGGAAGCCAATAAACAAAGGATTGCCTGAGCCAAAGTTCAGAGGCAGGATCGGTATTGATCTTTGCCTGTCTAAACCTAATGTTATCTACGCCTTTGTTGATAGTTATGAGATCGGCAGGGAACCGACAGAGGAAGAGAAAACACGTGACTACGGGCTTCCCTCAAGCGGCATTATAAAAGGAGCAACTCTCTATCGCTCTGATGATAAGGGTGAAAGCTGGAAACTGGTAAGCGGTTTAACTCCTGAGACAAAGAGCTACATGATGCGCCATTCCGGGACATATGGCTGGGTATTCGGCCAGATGCGTGTTGATCCCAACGATGAAAACACGGTCTACATCAAGGGAGTACCTTTGAGTGTGTCCGAAGATGAGGGGAAGACATTCCGCGAGCTGCGCGGGATGCACGGCGATCATCACGGATTATGGATAGATCCCGATAATTCCAACTACATTGTCAACGTCAACGATGGGGGTATTGTGATCTCCTATGACAAGGGAAAAACTTGGCGTCAGTTTCTCCATAACCTGCCCGTCTGCCAGTTTTTTAATATAGCTTATGACATGGATACACCGTTTCGCGTCTATGGTTCTATGCAGGACCATGGCAGTTATAGAGGAGTTGTCGACCTAAGTAAGGGTAGAGATAAGATGCCTACGGTGGATTTTGAGCGAGCACCTGGCGGTGAAGGCTGTAGTCACGCTATCGATCCCACGAATCCGAATATCGTCTATTCTGCTAGCTTCTACGGGCGCATTACCAGGACTGACCTTAGCATCCCTGGCGAGGAAGGCAGGAAGCGCATACTTCCCCGGCAGTACGAGAACGAGCCAAAACTGCGGGGGCAGTGGGTAGCACCTTTCATCATCTCTCCTCACAATTCCGATACCATCTATCATGGGATGCAGTATCTTTTCCGTTCGCGGGACCGCGGAGACTCGTGGGAAAGAATCAGCAAGGACCTGACTTACAACACAAAATCTGAAATGGGGGATATCCCTTACCATACGATTTTTTCAATTTCGGAATCTCCGCTAAAATTCGGACTGATATATGTCGGCACTGATGACGGCAAAGTCCATGTCACCATGGATAGCGGTAAAACCTGGAAGGAAATAATGAAGGGATTGCCCTATCAGAAATGGGTGTCCGAAATGGTTGCTTCAGCCCATGACCTTGGCACAGTCTACATGACCCAGAACGGAAAACGGGATGATGATTTTGCAGCTTATGTCTGGAAATCAACTGATTACGGCAAAACATGGGTGGATATTTCTGGGAACATTCCCCTGGGACCGGTTAATGTTATCAAGGAAGATCCAGTAAACAAAAACATCCTGTATGTTGGGACCGATATCGGTGTTTATGTTACAAAAGATGGTGGTAAAACTTGGAACGTCCTGGGAGGCAACCTGCCCTCAACCTTTGTTCATGACCTGATCATTCATCCCCGAGACAATATCATCGTGATTGCCACCCACGGTCGCGGCATGTGGGCCATGGATGCAAATCCTCTCAACAAGAAGGATAAATGACATCTCGTCAGCTTTTTCGTGTGTCAGTTATGTGTCAGTTTAGTCTTATTCAGGGCATCTTTCATGTGTTCAACACTTGAACGAATATAAAACTGTTCACTCATCTTGAAGCTAGAGTGCCTCAGAACAGCCCTTGAGATAACAAGAGGGTCGATACCCTTTTCATGCCATCTGGTTGCAGCAGTAGTGCGGAGGTCTCTAAATTGGAAGTCTTTAATACCCGCCCGCTTGCAAGCCCCATGAAACCCCCTGTAAATATTTCTTAGCGGCTTAACTTCTCTTGTGGCACTATCTGTGTGAGTAAAGACATTATCATTTTTTCCGTTCTTGCTTAAATGGTCTACGAGAAACTTCTTTAGCTCAGAATGAATTGGAATGACATCTAGCCTTCCAGATTTATTTATCTCAGGTTGAATGGTGATTACATCTTTACTCAAATCAACATCACCCCTCTGTAGCCCTAGAATCTCTTGTAAGCGACATCCTGAGAGCAAGGCATACTTAATGATGGGCTTAAGGTGAGCCGAGGCCTCTTTTAATAGCCCTTTTTCTTCTTTGCGGGATAGGACTCGCAGCCTTCTAAATTCAGACTCATCAAATAAATCTTTTTGCCTGACTGGATTATCGCCTATTTTGTACCCGTTCTCTTTGGCAATATTTAGCATGGAGCGCATAACCTGCAAGTAACGATTAACTGAGTTTTTCTGAATGCCCGCATCTAGTTTCTTTTTGATAAAGCCCTGAATATGCAGGGGAGTAATTTCTGATATATCCATCTGTCCAAAATAGGGGAGCAGGTGATTTGTTAAATACCGCTCATCAGACTCGAAACTTTTTTTCTTGATCCTAGCATAAGTTTCTAAATACTCTCTGGAAAAATCAACAAATGTAATTCTTTTTTCTGTCTTGGCATTCCCGTATTTCCTATCGAACACTCCTTGAATTTCTGAGTACAATACCATCTCTGCCTGGCCTTTGTTCACCGCTTCCTTGACTACCCTTCTTTGCCTCTCTCTGTGCTCATCGTAGAACCAAATGTAATACTTGTCGTCACCCTTAGATGTTTGTCTGATATAAATACCACCAAAGCCATGTCCATAATTCCAGCGCTGTTTCTTTTTGCTCACAGCGCTATTACCTCCTTTCTGATTCAATTTATATCTCATGATTCTCTTAAGATGTCAATCACTTTTAGAGGTGATTTTAAGGGTAATTTTGGCTGTCTTTTTCAGAATCGGGAAGCCAGGGCTATAGGGGATTTGGGTTCCAATGGCCTAAGTTATTATAAAATAAAATTTTTTGTATTTAAAATATGCTTTCAGCAATGCCAAATAACTATTTAGAAAGAGTATGATATACCACCTAAAACAGAAATAAGGCTGACATCATCGGAATTCCACCATCGACATTCGACTCGAACGCCTAGCTTATCTTTTAATCCAAATTTAATCCCTCCGCCAAGATTCAGATAAGGCAAGCTATGTTTGCACCTTCCTAGTCCGACAGTTACAAATGGAATTACTCTCTTTCTATTAAAAATACTTAATCCTAAATTTGCTGAGTAAACTCTATCAAAAGAACCTAAAAAAACTATGCTAGCCTCTAAGCTAATTACATTGGCTATTCCTATTCCTGCAATAACCATACTAGAGACATAGAATGCGTCCCATGGGTCTATAGATGGTCCGGCTATTAAACTTATTTCTCCTTTAAAAGTTTTGTAGCCACTTGATTTCGCAGCTAATGAATTCCCACTCATAAAAATAATTGACAAACAGACGGCTATTGGGATTAATACTTTTTTATTCATTGATACGCCTCTTTCTTTATCATTTATTTATAGTCACGAATACGAGCTTTCTTGCGTAATTTGTCCAGAGTTTCTTGGATTTCCGAGTCAGACATTCCTTCAATTTGGATTGTTTTATCTGTTCCTGCAATTCCACCAATAATTGCTCCAATTAATAATCCAGGAGCAGCAAAAACCGGTGCCCAAGAAATAACTTGTAAACCTTCGCTCGCATCAGTAATCTCTCCCCATGGGTCTACATCAGTTGAAAGCGCATACAATGCACCAAGTCCTCCACCAATCATCAATCCAAGTGAAAGGCCTTGTAAAACTTTTGATTTCTTCATAATTCTAATAACCTTAATATCCGCAATGTCAATAGACACATCTTTTCCTTCAGTATCTAATAAAAGAAGTGAATTTGGTTTTACGGTAATGAGTTCACCTTTTATCTGCTGCCCGTCCAATTTAGTAACTATGAGCTTAGCTCCTCGCCTTT
>WVZK01000198.1 GCA_011772475.1 Candidatus Aminicenantota bacterium
CCCCCCTCTGAGGGTGCTAGAACCTCCGATGGAACAGAAAAGAGAGAGAGTCAATAAATTGCGGAAGCTCCTTTTTCACAATGGTTTTGATGAGGTTCTCAATTTCAGTTTTTCTGACCCTGAAAAGGAAGCAAGACTTCAAACCGGACAGAAGGCAGTAGAAATCAGGAATCCCATTTCTTCTAAAGCGTCACTCCTCAAGACAACACTCCTGGGTGGATTGCTGGAGAACATCGTCTGGAACAAAAACAGGGGTGCCGAAGGTGTTCATCTCTTTGAGGTGGGGAATGTTTATTTTTGGCAAAATGAGGCAAAGAAAGAGCAGCTAACCCTTGCCCTGGCCACGACAGGCTTGGTTGGTCCAGTCCAATGGCATAGAAAGAGCGAGAATACTGACTTTTTCCACATTAAAGGAACATTGGAATCTCTTATGGTCTATTCCAGGTATGAGCCCTTTTCCTTTAAGGAAGAAGACCACGCCTTCTTCGAGCAGGATAATTCTCTTGCCTTGATATTCAAAGAGGAGACTGTTGGCTATTGCGGACTGCTCAAGAAAACTCTTCTGGATTCCTACTCCTTGAAAGAATCCGTCTGGGCAGCTGAGTTGAATCTGGCCCTGTTATTTGAGAAGCAGCCCTATTCTTTCGAGTACATCCCAGTGGCTAGATTCCCCAGTATTACACGAGATGTTTCTTTTGTTACTGATCAAAGCGTGGATTATCAGGATATCAAAGAAGTTGTGGAGAAGCTTAAAATTCCAAACCTGAAGGAGTTTGACCTTTATGACCGTTTTTCAGGGTCATCGATTCCAAAGGGTAAGATCAGTTTATCTATTCGTTTTGTTTTTCGCCATCCTCAGAAGACATTATTAGCTAAAGAAGTAGACGCTCTTCAGGAAAAAATTATTAATGCTTTAGGTTCAAAATTTAAATTTCAACTGAGAGAAGGAGGGAAAATTGACAAGCGAATTAGAAAGGATTAAAATACTCGAAAGTAAGGTTACCCAAGTTGTTGATTATATAAATAGGCTTCTCAAAGAGAATGAGAGGCTGAAGCAGCAGATAAAAGAGTTGAAAGCAGAGCAAAAGGATTTTGAGGGATTGGTAAAGAAGGCAGAAAAACTTGATGAGGATTTGAAGAGGTACCAGCAGGAAAGGAAGGTAATGAAAGATAAGATAGAGACAATATTAGGCCAAATAGACCAGGTTGGAATATGAGCGACAAAGTAATAGAGATCGAAATTTATGGACAAAAATATAGGATAAGAGTCAAAGGAGAAGAGGATGAAAAATATATAGGCCGCCTTACTTCTTATGTTGATCAAAAAATGCGCGAAGTTGCTGTCAAATCGAAATCTGTGGATTCATTAAAGATCTCGGTCCTGGCAGCATTGAATATCGCCGATGAATGTTTTTTATCTCGGAAAAAATTAGATCAACTGAATGAAGTTATCGGCCATATGGAGAGTAAAA
>WVZK01000150.1 GCA_011772475.1 Candidatus Aminicenantota bacterium
TCCTGTCACTTCCTGTTGTTAAGCCCTGCCTTTGTATGGTCGGTTCGGTCAGCCCGAGTTCATCAACTCGGCTTCGGATCGTTTCCTGAGCTTGGTTGACTGACTGGTCCCTGTAATAGCGGGCAATATTTGGTCTTAAGGAAAAGGATACCGTGCTGCCGATTATAGAATAATCCCATTCCCTAAAATAGTCGTCCAGGATTTCTCTAATCTGTCCTTCTTGTTCAGGGTTGAATTCTTGGAGAGTAAATTTTCCTATGGTGGTCTTCGCGATTGTCTCATATTCAATATTATTTCTTTTCAGTCGGTCCCCAAGGAGAAGAACGGCCTGATCGGTTTCGTAATTTATAGCATCATCCGTTACGACTTGAAGGACGAGATGCATTCCGCCTTTAAGGTCGAGCCCTAATTCAATTTTTTCTTTGGGAGGGTAGGCGAGGACCAAAGCAAGTGCAACGATAAGACCGGTTAGAACAAGTTTCCATTGTAAGACTTTTTTCATCTTAAACCAGTTACCTTCGGAGGAAGAGAAGCAAATGAAATTTATCTAAAAGCAGCAAATCAAAGATGTGTTATTTTTCCTTTTGTTGTGGGCTCAGGATGACTGCAATTGAGGTTTTAGCGATATCAATCTTGACATTGGAAGCTATTTTAAGTTCGAGCTTATCTTTTTGAACTCCCATGACAGTCCCGTGTATTCCTCCTGAAGTTATGACTTTGTCTCCTGGCTTGAGGTTTTCAACCATCTCTTGATGCTTTTTTTGTCTTGTCCGTTGAGGCCTGATAAGCAACAAGTAGAAGACCAGGAAAACCAAGCCCATCATTATGAAAAAATGGAGGGAGACTCCTCCGCCACGAGGAGGAGGTTGAGCTTGATAGAGGGAAAGGAAAAGCCCACTAAATATCATTTTATTCTTCCTCTTTCTGCTTAATTATACTCTGTTTAAAACTATTGTACCTATTTGATTGAATAGCTTGCCTAATTTTCCTGAAGATGTCAAGATAAAAATGAAGGTTGTGGATTGTGTTAAGGATAGCGGAGCTAATCTCCTGTCTTTCGTATAGATGCCTCAGGTAGGCGCGGGAAAAATTCTGGCAAGTATAACATGAACATTCTTCATCAAGAGGTTTTTGGTCTAGAGCGTATTTTACGTTTTTTATAACAATCTTTCCCTCGCTTGTGAATAGAGTTCCGTTTCGGGCGTTTCTCGTAGGTAGAACACAGTCGAAAAGATCTATCCCTCTTTCCACAGCCTCCAAGATGTCACTTATGTAGCCTATGCCCATCAGATAGCGAGGTTTTTCCTTAGGAAGAAGGGAATCGGCTCTCTCTATGATTTCTGTAAGCTGAGATTTTGGCTCTCCTATGCCGAGGCCTCCAAGAGCNNATGCTCTGTTTTCTCAGGTCCCAATAGACACTGCCTTGGGTAATTCCCCATAGAAGCTGAGAAGAATCTTGCTGGAGGAAGTGGGTCTTGGAGCGTTGAGCCCAGTGAGTTGTGAGTTTCACCGCTTCCTTCATTTTTTGTTCAGAACAAGGGAAGGGAAGGAAGTGATCCAAAGCCATCATAATATCCGAACTTAATTTTATCTGGATATCTACGACATCCTCAGGAGAAAGAAAAATTTTTTCCCCGTCGAGATGAGATGTGAATTCGACTCCTTCCTTTTTGACCTTGACAAGAGGGGAGAGGCTGTAGATTTGGAAACCACCGCTATCAGATAGAATTGGCTTTTGCCAGGAGATGAAAGAATGAATTCCTCCCAATCTGCTTATTGTTTTAAGTCCAGGTCTAAGATACAGATGATAAGCATTGACGAGCATGAGCTGAGCTCCAAGGCTCTGAAGCAGGCTGTGGGGAAGCCCTTTTACTGTTCCCTGGCTTGCCACAGGAGCAAAGACAGGCGTTTGTACAGTTCCATGCAGTGTGTGGATGATCCCTGTTCGAGCCGAGGAATGTTTGTCCGAAGCTTTAATCTCAAATTTTTTCTTCTTCATCTTATGTAGGGGTTTGATTTATCAAACCCACCTTTTAAACTATATAAATAACCTGATCTTATATAATAAATTGTAGGGGTTTGATTTATCAAACCCACCTTTTAAACT
>WVZK01000168.1:0-1629 GCA_011772475.1 Candidatus Aminicenantota bacterium
ACGGATTAAAATCATAGACTTCATTGAGCAGGGTATGATCGGGAAGAATATCAGATAATTTTTTCTTTATTTTAGTAAAATCTATGCCGATTCCAGCTTTATCCAGCTCTTTGGCTTCGATTTCAACCTCTACCTGAAAAGTATGGCCGTGTATTTTCTCACACTTTCCCTTATACTCTTTTAAAAAATGAGCAGCCTGAAATCTATCCTTTACTTTTAATATCCAGCTCATATTTTTCCTTCTTCCTCCAATCTAAGAATTAATGGGTCTTGCAGTCCAACCTCTTCCCAGGCTTTTTGTCGTAAGACACAGGAAGAACATTTCTGACAGGGAATCTCTTCTCCAGAATAACATGATATGGTGAAAGAGTAATCTGCTCCCAAAGCAATCCCCGTCTTTATAATTTCTGACTTTTTCATGTTTAAAAAAGGCGCGATGATTTGAATTTTTTCGGGGCTGAGTGAAGCTTTCGTTCCCTGGTTTATGGCTTCTTGCATCGCCTGGACAAATTGGTCCCGGGTGTCAGGATAATTCGGGGCGTCAATGACATTAAAACCGCAAACAATATCTTTTATGCCTTTGGTTTCTGCCCAAGCTGCGGCCAGGGCCAGGAATATTCCGTTCCTGAACGGCACATATGTCGAGGGAAGATTCGCTTCTATCTCTTCAATCCTCTCGAACTGGGGTAAAGATAGATTAGTATCGGTGAGAGAAGAGCCGCCGATCTGCTTAAGGTCAACTTGAAGAATTTTCTGGGGAACTTCGAGCTTCTGGGCTATTTTGCGAGCCATGTCCAGCTCGATCCTGTTTCGCTGCCCGTAATCAAAGGTCAAAGCAAAAACTTTCTCGTAGCGGTCTAAAGCCCAATAGAGAGCAGTTGTTGAATCTGCACCCGCCGAAAAAAGGACGATACTTTTTTTCATTGGCGAAGGTTCCATGCCTGATGATAAAAGATAAGCCCTTTTTTTTCAAGGAGCTGAAAAATGGGGCCAGGCCCCATTTAGAAAAGAAGGAGCTGACTTGACATCACTTTATAGCGGTGCTATATGTTTCGAGGTTTAGGCCTTCGCAAAAAATGGGGCCAGGCCCCATTTTCTGCCCCATTTTCTGCCATCTTTTGGACGTGCTAAAGAATGGTTAAGGAAAGCAGGGCCTGAGCACAGGATTTTTTGACCATTAAATAGATAAATGTGGGTCGTGAATAATGAGGATAGGCTATAGATGAAAAGCGAAAGCGTAAAGGACAAAAAAGAAGACGCTCCCAAGAAAGCTTACGAACTTCTTTCCTGGGCTGGCAAGGGAACGGATATTACAGTCAGGGATGATCAGTATGAATTTCCATGGCTTTTGGACTCTGTAAAGCTTTGCCGAAAAAAGGGCGCTCGTTTTCGCCTGGTGGATTCGGGCAAGCTCGATCGTTTCCAGCTTGAGTGGCTTGCAGGTGCAGGAGCAGACCTTTACACCTCGGATGAAGCGCGGGCCGAAGCGCCTGAACTGGAGCAGCTGAATAGAGCTTGCCAGAAAGGCGGGGCTTTTGTTGCTTATTTCCATCACGGGCCTTTGGATTCCGAAGAAGAGTCAAATTCCATATCTTTTATTGAACTCAAAGATATGGGGAGGAGTGGAAT
>WVZK01000168.1:1642-21250 GCA_011772475.1 Candidatus Aminicenantota bacterium
TTCACGGCTCGTTAGAGAATTCTCTTGAGGAATTGGCAAGAAATGAAACATGGATTCACGTAACCGATCAAATATTCCAAGGGCATGAAGACCCGACTCTTGTCTTGGAGAAGATAAAATCTGTTATGTCCGCAGGTGCAAAACTAATTCTTCATGTGGAGAAAGGATTGGACTTCTCCCTGCTTCGGGATGTTATAAAAACCCAGGCTTATGTGCTTTTTAAGTCCTCCCTGTTTGATTACCGCTCCCCTTTTAGAGCTTTGGAAAAGAAGACGAGGAAAAGAAAGCCAGATTTCCGTTCTTATTATCTTTACCCAACGTTTCTACCCTGACGTAAGGTAATCCACATTAAAATCCCAAATGAGCATGGTTTTTCTTTTGTATGGGCTTGATTTATCAAGCCAACCTATCTAAAATAAGAAATTTATTTTAGGATGCAAAAATGTGTGTTTGATGTATCAAACACCTACAAAATGTTAATAACAGAGATGTAAAACCAAATCCTTGCCATCTTTTCTCTTTTAAAAGGAAAAGGTATCGGATATAATAGCTTTCCAATCTTCTATATAAAAATACTGGAGAAAAAGAAGAGGAAATACTTTTTTATTGAAACTAAGTTATTGACCGCATAGAAAATAAAGGATTTTCAAGATGGGCGTAAAAAAAGGGAAAAGCGATGTCCTCAGCGCTGTAGACAGGATAAAAGAAGCTGAAGAAAAAGCCCGCAGAATCATCCAAGACGCTAGGGAAAAGGAAGCTTCAAAAGTCATCCAGGACGCCTATGATGAGGCAAAAAAAATAAAGGAAAGTAGTCTTAAGGAGGCCCGTACAAGAGCTTATGAGAAGAAGAAGACAATAGTCCAGAACGCTTCAAAGGAAGCGCTGAAAATAAGGAAAGAATACGAGGAGGCTGATGCTCTTATGCGCAAAAAGTCTAAAACAACCATGCCCAAAACAGTTGAAAAGGTTGCAGAAAAAATCAAACACTTTTTCGAGAAAGGAAAACTTTAACTCATGGCTATAGCCGAAGTTCAGAAGGTCCAAATTCTTGCCCATGCCGGAGTGAAGATGGAGATTCTCTCCACACTCCAGGAAGAAGGACTGGTTCAAATTGAAAGAGCAAACGTCGAAGAATTAGAACTCGAATCCTCCTCACATGAAGTTTCTCACCTTGAGCATCGACTTCATCGGCTATCCTCTGCTTTGGTCTATCTTTCACGCTGGGAGGAAAAGGGATTTGCCAAAAAACTCTTTGCTCAAAAGCCCCAGATCGACCGTCAGACAAGAGAAGAAATTTTAGACTTTGACAGTCTTCCTGTTTTGGACAAGATAGAAAAACTCGAAGCTGAGAAAAATGAGTTGCTTTCTGAGATAAAGTTCTTTGAGAAAGAAGAGCAATTTCTCAATCCGCTCGAAGGGTTAGAATTACCTCTAAGGTCTTTGAAGCCGACTGATTCGACAGAAATTCTCCTGGGTTCCCTGCCCATTTCTCAGGAGGAAGCACTCAAGGATTTGGCGGAAAAAGAAGCCATCTGGTTTGAAGTCATAAATCGAGGGAAAAGAATAATTTATCTTTTTCTTGTCTATGCGAAGGGAGAAAAAGACCGTTTTGAGCAAATTCTTAAAGATTTAAACTTCGTCCATCTTTATTTTACCGAAAACATGTTGAATATGGCAGATGAGAAAGACAGGGTGAAGGATGTGATGGAGAAAATCCAGGGAGAAATACAGGAAAAAGAGAGAAGGCTTGAAAAACTGGAGAAAGAAGGCCAGGATCTCTTTATTCATCGTGAAAAACTCATGTTACTCCATGATGTTCTTCTTAGTGAACGGGCAAAAATATTCTCCTCAGGTCTCCTCGGCGAGACAGACCGTGTTTTTTACATGGAAGGGTGGATTCGCTCCTCTGATGCTGAGAAGCTCGAATCAAAACTAAAGTCTTGCACCGATGCAATAGAGGTTTATTCTCGAGACCCACTTCCTGAGGAAGAGCCACCGGTTATCCTCAAAAATCCCAGGCCGGGGAAGCCTTTTGAGCTGGTGACCAAACTCTACGGTCTTCCCCAGCGAGGCTCGTTTGATCCAACTCTTCCCATGGCTCCATTTTTTTTCCTGTTCGTAGGTTTGTGTGTCAGTGAGGCGGGCTACGGACTGCTAGCCGCGCTTCTCAGCTTACTATTAATCAAATTCGCAAAACCAAAAGGTGGCCTGCTCCAATTCTTAAAGCTTTTTACACTCTTAGGAATCTCAACCGCCTTTCTCGGAGCTCTGATAGGAGGGTGGTTTGGTTTTCCTATCCGTAGCCTGATGGTTTTGGACCCCCTCCAAGACCCGCTTTCTTTCTTGATCCTTGCCCTTGTCCTTGGCTTTGTTCAGGTCTGGTTTGGGACGCTCCTCAATATGATCAACGGGATAAAGAACAAGCTCTACCTTGAATCCATATTTGCCCAGGGAGGATGGTTGCTGCTGCTGCCCGCCCTTGTTATTTATTTGCAGACCAAGCAGTCCATCTGGGGAATTTTATCTCTTGCGGGTGCGGCCGGGATTGTTTTCTTTGGCTCTCCCAGCCGCAATCCCTTTGCCCGTTTTTTTGGCGGGCTTTACAGCCTCTACGGGATCTCGCGATATTTAGCAGACGTTCTTTCCTATTCACGCCTTCTGGCCCTGGGACTGGCAACGTCGGTGATTGCCATGGTAGTGAACACTCTCTGTCAGACAGCCCTTGGCATTCCCTGGGTTGGTTGGTTGTTAGCTGCATTGATATTTATCGGCGGTCATTTGTTTAATTTAGGCATCAGCTTTTTGGGTGGCTTTGTCCATTCGATGCGCCTTCAGTTTGTCGAGTTTTTCAGCAAATTCTTCAAATCGGGAGGCAAACCTTTTAGTCCTTTTGAATTTGAAAGCAAGTTTGTTGAATTTATATGAATAAATTTGTTAAATGAGAATGTGAGGAGGTGGCAGAAATGGAGTTGGGATTCACTTTAGCTGTTTTTGGAGGAGCTCTCGCCGTTGTCCTGGGAGGCATCGGTTCAGCAATCGGTGTTGGACTGGCCGGACAAGCTTCCAGCGGAGTCATGAGTGAGGATCCAGAAAAATTTGGAAGCTATCTATTGCTTGTGGCTTTGCCCGGCACTCAGGGCATTTATGGATTTTTAAGCGCCTTTTTGGTCATGTTAAACCTGGGTCTTGTAGGAGGACCCCTGAAGTCTCCAACCCTTTACCAGGGCTGGCAGTTACTTATCGCTTGTCTTCCGGTTGCCGTTGCCGGGCTGGTTTCAGGAATCCATCAAGGAAAAGTTTGTGCTTCTGGTGTTTATATGGTTGCCAAGCAGCCCAAAGACTTGATGAAACCGGTGATAATGGCTGCGTTGGTGGAGACCTATGCAGTGCTTGGATTACTGATTACAATCCTGCTGTTAAACGGCATAAACCTTTAGTGGCTTCGAGAGAGTAATGAGCTTAGAGAAAATCCTTCAGAAAATTATCGAAGATGCCCAGACTGAGGCAGATGATATCATCCTTGAGAGCAAGAAGAAAGCCGAAGAGATTAAAGAAAAAGCCCGAAAGGAATCTTCTAGTCTATTAGAGGCAATGAGCAAAGAGGCGGAGAGGCAGGGCCAGCTTGAAGCAAGCCGTATTATCACTAAGGCTCGCTTAGAGAAAAAAATCAATACACTCGCGCGTAAAAAAGAGCTCATTGAAGAAGTTCTGGAGAAAGCTTTCCAGAAAGGAGCCAAGGGAAAAAAGGGTCTTAAAAGGAAAGTCATCATGAAAGAGGGCGAAAGCGAAGAGCCGTATGACGAGGAAAAATTAAAGGAAGAACTTCGCACAAAACTTGAAAGTGAAATATTAGAGGCCTTAAAAATATGAAGAAACCCTCCAGACTGGATTATGCCTATGCTGTGGGCCGAGTGCGCGCGTTAGAGAATAAGTTAGTCGAGAGGGCGATCTTTAACGAGGCTTCCGAGGAAAGCGAATTTTCATCCGCGATGAAAGTCATATTCGATGCAGGAAGTTTTTCAGAAGAGATGATTCAAATCAAGGATTCGGATGGGCTGGATGAATACCTGGAAAAAGAAGCACGAAATCTTCGTCGTCTGCTGGAAGAGATTCTCCTTGAAGGAGATATCCTGACTATCTTTCTTGAGGAAAGCAATCCTGAGAAAGCGATGTCGATTTCTGAGAGGGCGGATTATTCCTTTATCAAAGATTATATAAAGCACAAAATTGATTTAGGAAACATCAAGATTTTTTGCCGTATGAAGTACTCAGGTCTTTCGCGAAAAAAGTTTGAAAGCCTGGTTTTAAAGGGAGGTTTTCTGGATGAGAAAATTTTTCTCCAAAACTTTGACCTCTCTTTTGCCGAGATTGGAGAGAGACTTCGTGCCACTTCTTATTATGACCTCTGGACAAAAGCGACTGATGCTCTGGAAGAGCGGGAAACTTTTATCGAGTTAGAACGCGGGATTGAAGACTTTCTTATGAAATACTTAAAGAGAGCAAAATATATCGTGTTTGGACCTGAGCCAGTCTTCACCTACGGGCTGGCAAAAAGAAGAGAATTGAGCTTGGTGAGGCTTCTTGGAGTTGGAAAGATCAACCAAGTTCCTCCAGCTATTCTGAAAGAAAGGATAAGCGAGACCTATGTTTGACAAAGTTGCGGTTGTAGGAGATGCGGACATCATCTTTGGCTTAAGAGCGCTCGGAGTAAAGGTTTTTTCTCCCCAGGATCTCGAAGAAGCCAAGAAAATCATGGAGAGCTTAACGGAGGAAAATTTCGCCCTTTGCTTTTTACACGAGAGCTTCCTCGAACCCCTGCGGGAAGAAAGGGAGGCTTTAAGAGATAAATTTTGCCCTGTAGTTGTTGGATTCTCGGATTACAGGAAGGTCACAGATCAGCTGGAGCGAATGATGAGAGAAGTGGCCATCAAAGCCACTGGTTCGGATTCCTTGGTTAAAAGAAGGGAAGAAGATGAAAGAAGGTAAAATTATTCGTGTCGCAGGCCCACTGGTTGTTGCATCGGGCTGCCTGGGGGCCAAAATGTACGACATGGTCAAGATTGGAGAGTTAGGGCTTATAGGAGAAATTATCGAACTTAAAGAAGACCTGGCTTATATTCAGGTTTACGAGGACACGACAGGCATCGGCCCAGAGGAGCCGGTGTTTTTAACCGGAGAGCCCTTGAGTGTTGAATTAGGACCGGGTTTGATAAGCTCCATCTATGATGGAATCCAGAGACCCCTGGACGTCATAAGGAGCAAAGAAGGAGACTTCGTCACACGCGGTGTCGAGTTGCCGCCCTTGGATCGGAGCAAAAAGTGGAGCTTCACCCCTTTGGTTAAAAAGGGTCAGGCGGTAAAAGAGGGAGATTTTTTGGGAGAAGTGGAGGAAACTCCTCTGGTTAAGCATAAAATTATGGTTCCAGACGGCGCAGCCGGAAAGGTTGCGGAGATCAAAAAGGGAGCCTTTACTATAGAAGATACTGTGGCTCAGATACAGGCTAAAAAAGAAGTTATAGAAGTAAAGATGTTCCAGACATGGTCGATCCGCAGGAATAGGAGAGTCCATGAGCGTCTTATGCCCGACGAGCCTCTGACTACCGGACAGAGAGTTCTTGATACTCTTTTTCCCCTAGCAAAGGGCGGAACAGGCTGTGTGCCCGGTCCATTCGGCAGTGGCAAGACCGTTGTCCAGCACCAGCTTGCCAAATGGTCAGATGCTCAGATCATTGTCTTTGTTGCCTGTGGAGAGAGGGGAAACGAAACAGCTGACCTTCTTCTTAGCTTCCCTGAATTAGAAGACCCCCATACTGGCCGGCCTCTTTTAGAAAGAACAGTTATCATAGCCAACACCTCAAACATGCCGGTTGCGGCTCGAGAAGCATCCATCTATACCGGAATGAGCATCGCTGAATATTTCCGTGATATGGGTTACTCTGTGGCCCTCATGGCTGACTCTACAAGCCGCTGGGCCGAAGCTTTGAGGGAGATTTCCGGACGCATGGAGGAGATGCCTGGAGAGGAAGGCTATCCTGCCTATCTGGCAAGCCGCATTGCTGAATTCTATGAGCGGGCAGGAAAAGTAGTCTGCTTGGGCTCAGACAATAGGTTGGGGGCCCTGAGCGTTATGGGTGCCGTATCTCCCCCAGGAGGAGATTTATCCGACCCGGTTGTCCAGGCCACGCTCAAGGTGGTCAAAGTCTTCTGGGCGCTGGATGACAGGCTGGCCAACATGCGGCACTTTCCCGCCATTAACTGGCTCTTAAGCTATTCTTTGTACGTAGAAAACATAAAGGATTACTTGAATAGCACCGTAGCCGAAGAATTTACCAATCTCAGGCAGGAAGCCATGGAGCTTCTTGAGGAAGAGTCTGAGCTTCAAGAAATTGCCCGGCTTGTCGGGATAGAATCCCTTTCAGTCAAAGAAAGGCTTATCCTCGAGTCTGCACGGTCGATCAGAGAAGACTTTCTCCATCAGAATGCCTTTCATCCGCAGGATACCTACACATCCTTGAGGAAACAGTATGTGATGCTTCGGACAATCCTTCATTTTCATAATTCGGGCCTCAAAGCTCTCGAGGAAGAGAAAAGTCTGGAAGAGATTTTGGCCCTTGGGATTAGAGAAAAAATCTCAAAAATGAAATTCCTCCCTGAAAAAGAGGTTGGTCTTCTCGAGGTTTTTATGGAGGTTGACGACGCCTTCAAGGAGCTGTCACAAAAGAAAGGGAGCGAGGAAAATGTATAAAGAGTACCTGACTGTCTCCAACATCGCCGGGCCTTTGGTTATCGTCGAACGAATCAGGGACGTAAAATACGGAGAATTGGTAGAAATTGAAGCTGCTGGAGGATTTTTGCGCCGGGGGACAGTTCTTGATATTTCCACAGAAAGCGCAATCGTTCAGGTTTTTGAGGGAACCATAGGCCTTGATGTGGACAAATCCAGGGTGAGGTTTTTAGGGCGTTCCCAGCAGCTTGGCGTTTCGGATGAGATTGTCGGTCGAATTTTTGATGGCTCAGGGAGGCCTAAAGACCACGGCCCTCAAATAATCGCCAAGAAAATGCTCGATATCACCGGTAGTCCCATAAATCCTGACGCCCGGGACTACCCATCTGAGTTCATCCAGACCGGAATATCATCTATAGACGGGATGAATCCTCTGGTAAGAGGACAGAAACTTCCGCTGTTTTCAGGGAGCGGGCTGCCCCATGCCCGGATTGCTGCCCAGATCGCCAGGCAGGCTGCTGTGTTAGGAAAAGAGGAGAAATTTGCTGTAGTTTTTGGCGCCATGGGCATAACCTTTGAAGAAGCAAACTTTTTCATAGAGGATTTCCGTAACACAGGAGCACTGGAGAGGGCAGTGCTTTTCCTCAATCTGGCGAACGAGCCCACCATCGAGCGGATTGCCACACCGCGTCTAGCCTTAACATGCGCAGAGTATCTGGCGTTTGACCTGAATATGCATGTTCTGGTTATCTTGATGGATATGACCTTCTATGCTGAGGCCCTCAGAGAGATCGCTGCGGCGCGAAAGGAAGTCCCGGGCCGAAGGGGATACCCGGGCTACCTTTACACCGACCTGGCTACTATGTACGAGAGAGCAGGAAGAATTAAAAACAAAAAGGGATCAATCACTCTCATTCCTATCCTCACCATGCCCGAGGACGACAAAACCCATCCTATTGCTGATTTGACGGGTTACATCACAGAAGGACAGATTATGCTCAGTCGGGAGATTCATCGGAAGGGAATCTATCCTCCTATAGATGTGCTTCCCAGCCTTTCCCGGCTCAAGGATAAGGGGATTGGCGAAGGAAAGACGCGAGAGGATCATGCCGATGTCCTCAACCAGCTTTTTGCCTGCTATGCTCGAGGAAAGGAAGCCAGGGAGCTGGCGTTGATCCTGGGAGAGGCAGCCCTTACTGATTTGGATAAGCTTTATTTAGAGTTTGCTGACCGTTACGAGGATGAATTCGTCAGGCAGGGTGAGTTCGAATCTCGCACCATCAACGACACACTTGAGCTGGGCTGGAAACTTCTTCTTGCGATCCCCAGGGCAGAACTCAAGAGGATTCGCCCCGAATACCTAGAAAAATATTATCCTGAAAAGAAATGAGATTAGCTGTTAATCCTAACAGGATGGAGCTTCTGAGGCTCCGCAGGCGTCTTGTTCTGGCTGAAAGAGGCCATAAACTTCTCAAGGACAAGCTTGAAGAGATCATGCGTCGTTTTCTGCGGCTGGTGAGAGAGCTTTATAATCTTCAAGAAATAGTGAGCTTGAAACTTAAAAAAGTTTTCCTTTCTTTTGTGCTTGTCCGGTCTCGCGACTCCCATAAAGACCTGGAGAAGCTCATCCCTGAAGGAAAATTAGTTCTGGCAACTAAGACAGAAAAAGTTTTCAATCTCGCTATCCCTAGATTTGAGATAGAAGAAAAAGAAGTATCTGATTATGATTTTCTAAACACAGAAAGCGAGCTTGATATCGGCCTGAAGAAGACCGAGGAGTTACTCGAGGATTTGATGGAAATGTCCCGGCTCTGGAAGGCAGTGGAGCTTTTATCCCGTGAGATAGAGGTCACACGCCGGCGGGTGAATGCCTTAGAGCATATTCTTATTCCCAGTATTAAAGAAACTATAAGTTATATTTCAAGCCGGCTTGAAGAGATGGAGCGCTCCTACCAGGTCCAGCTGATGAGGGTTAAAGAAATCCTCCGCCACCATTAAGGTGTGCATACCCTTCTACTCTTTTTAAATCACAACATTTCTTTATGCATCGGATTGGTTTTTGTAGGTTTTTCTGCAGGGGCTTGATTTCTGTAGGGGCTTGATTTATCAAGCCCACCTTATTTTTTATGCGGATTTTATTAGTGTATGGGGGTTTTTGTAGGGGTTTGATTCATCAAACCCACCTTATTTTTATATTGTTAAACTCTGGATTGGTTTTGTTTCTTGAATGACCTTGATTTCTGTAGGGGTTTGATTCATCAAACCCACCTTGTTCATATATTAATTAACTCCCGTATAAATTTGATTCATGTGGGGGGATGCTTTTTTTAGGGGTTTGATTCATCAAACCCACTTTTTTAAGAATCGGGAATATTATTTTTTTCGTATTAATAAAGCAAGTATCTCAGGCGCTTTTGCCTGAAGCGTTTTTCTTCATCTTCTACCCGAGAAACCAATGTTTCATAGCTTATTTTTCCCTCGATATAGCGGCTTAAAAGATCACTGCCGAAGATCTTGTTAAGGTAGTCTGAATGAGCAGTTAGTTTATACTCTTCCTGATTTTTCAGAGCTTTGATGATCTCATACGAAAAACGAAGAGAGAAGAATTTATCTTTGTGCAGGATTCGGACTCTCACTCCATGGCATACTTTATCTTTATAAAGAGGACGAAGAGCTTTTCCGGGAATTGAGCGGGGAGTATAATCTATAGCTTCTAGTTCAATCCCTAACTCTTCTCCTCCGTTTAGTATATTAATCAAGGGTGAAGGATCAAGCCAGGGCGCTCCGAACTGAATAAAAGGATGAGGCGTTCCCCTTCCTTCATTAAGTCTCAAAGCTCCCAGTAAGCTTGAGCCAGGATATATGAGGGCTGTCTCAGGCGTTGGTATATTGGGGGAGGGAGGGATCCAGGGAAGACCTGTGTCTTCCCAGAAGTAGTCTCTCCTCCAGTTTTTCATCTTGACTACATGGAGCTCAAACTTTCTCGGTACCCATCCTTCGCCCTTCATCATCATCGCCAGCTCACCTGGAGTTAGACTGTACCTTACGGGGATGGGTAATGCCCCGATAAAAGACTCGTATTCTGGACGTAAATGAGGACCTTCGATGATAAGGCCTCCCGCTGGATTGGGTCTGTCCAGGATATAGACCGGAATCTTAGCTTCTGCAGCTGCTTCGAGGACATATTTAAGGGTAGTGATATAGGTGTAAAATCGGGTTCCCACATCCTGGATATCATAAACGAAAGCATCGATTCCTTTTATTTGCTCTGGGGTCGGCTTTTTATTTTTTTCATAAAGGCTGTATATCATTATCTGTTCTAGCTTGCTGTTTTTTACCTCTATTCCTGCTTCCACTGTTCCCGAGAATCCATGTTCTGGAGAAAAAATGGCTTGAATTTTTTGCCCTTTCTCCAGAAGAACCTCGTAAAGAGGTCTTCCTGGGGGGAGAACAGAGGTATGATTGATGACAAGCCCCAGTGATTTTCCTTTAATCTCGGAAGAGAAATTTTTAACGAACATTTCATTCCCGAGTTCCACTCGTCTTTCGGGTGCAAGAGAGATTTTTCCCGGGAAAAAGCAAAAAAGCACGATTGTACTTATAAAAAAAATAGAAAGACCCCTGGCTATATCTCTTCTCCTTTGCGCTTCTCTATTATTGTTGAGATGTAACATTTGAAAGATACTGGCTCAGTCCTGTTTCTTTTACCATGATTAAGGTCCTGCCTCTGATAAGGGCTTTTCCGAGTCGAAAGGACTCAAGGATCCGGATGATCGAAAAGGCGACCTCTGCTGTCTGTCCTGCCTCCTTTTTTTTATCTTTAAGATATTTTATGGCGTCAAACAATACGGCGTTTGCTTCGCCGTAAGAAATCGGCCTTTTGATTCCATGGAGCCTTACCCAGTTGGGATGACTCAGGACATCGTTGACGTGGGATTGAACGAGGTATGTCGCCCTCCCTATAAGCTTGAGATTACTCGGGCTCACATTAGTCATCGTGTTTCCGATGACCTTTCCCAGACGCGCCATAACTCCCGTCGAGTGGGCGTTAAGCAGAATCTTGAGGGCGATCCGTTGATTGATACCCAACGGGTCGTTTCTCTTATCGATGTTGATAACGACAAGGGAGTTTTTTCCTTCTGCTCTGAAATCAGGAATTTTTCTGATTAACTTTGATATTTGCTTCGACGATTTATCAGTGATAAGAATAACAGACACGCTCGCTCCGTTCTTCAAGAAGAGGTCTATGAATTTTCTAAAATCAGAGTTCTTCTTTCCAAGCCAGCCTTCTTCAGGGCTAATTAACACTGCAACTCCCAGGTCCCCACGTGCAGGTGCTCGATTCTTTAAGTTAAAATCAGCGAAAGAAAAGTCGTACAGAAACTGCTGGTTGTTGCCTGCGTTTTTCAGGCTTTCCAGGGCAGCTCTTTTCAGGTAGAAGTCACGTATTTCCTCTTCAAAAGGCTTTCTGTAGAATTCAGGGGATAGTCCTCTGAATGGCCTTCCGAGAAATGCCTGCCAGGCATCCTGGAGATCGGCGGCTGGAGTCCAGACCTGGATCCAGCATTTCCTTTTTGCTTCTTTGACCGTGTCCAAGGGAAAAAGACGAAACGTCGGGCTTCGTTCAGTGCTGTCGATGAAGACTGTGATCAAGCCTTTTTGGGCAAAATAGGTCGAGAAATTATCTGTCATGTAAGTAAGGGCTTCAAGCTCTGTGAATTTGGCTATGTCAGGAAGGTTTGCTCTGACCTGCTCTAGAATATAAGAAAATTCCTTAAGCTTGTCCTCAAGACGCATTTCACTTTTGAAGCCAAGGGCTGCCATCTGTCTTTTTGAGAGGAATTTTCTCAAGGTGCGGTCAAGCGCTTGCTGGAGGATGTTCCCTACAACAAAAGTTTCGATCGTAGTGGCCTGCATGCGGGTTGAGCCAGTTATCGACTGAGGCCCTGTTGTAAGATTTATTTTTGTGATTCCGGGCTCATCAAGGACTCTTCGACTCCTGTCGAAAGGACGAAGCTTCTCATCAGGATTGTTGTAAATAAAATAAAGCTTATTTTTTGTCTCTTCCGGGTCATAAGACTCGCCTGACTTCCACTGGTTTAAGGCAGCCAGAATGGTCCCGATAACAGAAGAAGTCTCGCCGCCTTCAGTCACGCAGATGACCACATCCCCTTTCTCCACTTTTCTGTCCTCAAGCTGAAGTCGTCCTATGAGCAGCAGGTCCTCAAATCCTTCAAGGGAGCTGATAAGGGCTCGGTCTCCACCGGTCATCTCTCCGATGAGTTGATTCTCGATGGATTCCCCAAGATGGCGTTTGACCTTTGACCAAATTCTTCTCTTCTTTTTGGCTTCTTGCCAGAAAGGCCGCCAGAAAGTGCTCTCCATCTGTTTGGCCAACCGGCCTGTAGCACCGCAGCCGTAGATGTATATTTTCTGCTTGGAGAGGAGAGCTTGCTCTACAGCCTGAGCAGCTTGTTCCAGGGCCTCTTTGTCTCTGGCCAGCGCTTCAAGTCTGTCCACGATATCTTCATCTACAGAGAAAAGCATGCGAAGGCCGAGCTCGCAATCCTTCTGGATTCTTTCGCTTAAGTCCCAAGTTTTTGGATGCCGTTGTTCTGTAAGGAGTGTGTGGAGCTGAAATTGAGTTTTATTTTTGACATAATCTATGGATTCAGAAGATGGAGAAATCCTCAGCAGCTCAAGGATGGGGACTTCGGCCTTCGGGACTTTTTGTGTTTCCTGCTGGCTGATTGAAAGAGCCTGATATCCAAGCAGCAGAGAAAACAGTGCTAAGAGAAACGCAGAGAAAATTAGGCGCGAGCTCATTTTAACTCCTTCCTATGTATTCGAATATCATTCTGTAAGATAGCTGCGGAACTTATTTATATCATCTTAGCCGTATTGGTGGCTATCATCGAGAATATCGCCTTTCTGCCAATCCTTAATCCAGTCGTTCACTCTGAATACTTTCTTTTTACCATCGACTGTAGAGCAGATGACACGGTTAAGACCGGAATTGATAATCATTTTCTTACAGATATAACAGGGGATTGCGTCTATTGGCGCATCCTTTCTGGAAACGCTGCCGTAGATATAAATGTCTCCACCCAGGAGGCTAACTCCAGCCCGGGCAGCGTTGATGATTGCGTTTTGTTCTGCGTGTACACTTCGGCACAGCTCGTAGCGCTGACCGTGAGGTATTTTCAGCTTATCCCTGAGGCAGAAGCCATGTTCGAAACTGTCTTTGGTTTTCCTCGGAGCTCCCACGTATCCTGTGGATATGATCTGGTCATCACGGATGATGATGGCCCCTATGGTCCGACGAAAGCAGGTGCTGCGCTGTGCGACTTCTTTTGCTATTCCCAGATAGTATTCGTCCTTGGAAATTCTTTTATTTTTCATAACAATTCCTCCAGTCTTCGGTGTAAATCTTTGAGGGAACCATCGTTGATAACCAGAAAATCTGCCATTTTCATGCAGTTATGAAGCTGTTGTCCCTTTTCAAGGTCTGTCATCTCCTCCGCTTCCTTTTTAATGAACTCCTCAAGAGTCGAGGCTGACTCTGCTCTTCCTCTCTTTTTCGCTCTCTCATATCTTAACTCCACTGGCGCGTCAACGGCCAGGAGGACAAAATTCTTTTGAGTTCTCAAGTATTCAACCTCTTTGGGATTGCGAATGCTGTCTATCACGGATTTATCCTTGACCTTTTTCATAACAAGCTTAGCCAGGATATCATGACCGCCTTTTTCTCTCAACTCGTTTCCCTTTTTTATCAAATTGTCCCTGGTCACCTCTTTTCCGATTTTTCGGAGTTCTTCACGAATCAGGTCAGAAAGAGAGAAATAGGCGTAGCCCTTTTTCTCAAAGAAAGAGGCGACTTCTCCTTTTCCGGCGCTGTTTGTGCCTGTTAAGCCTATAAGCCTTGCTTCTTTTATCATTTTCTTAAGATCCTGGGAATACCTTTTATAAAATTAAGAATCGGGCTTCCGGCCTTTATCAGTGAAAAATAAGATAAGAGGGAAAAGATGGCCTTGATCTTTTTATGAAGTCTGTCATGATACATAAGATCAAAATATTCATCAAGCACCTTTGGCCAGGTTGTGCCATAGGGATACCACCAAATTTGGGTTCTTTTTCCAGCAGAATCCAGGCTGGTATATTTGATATTCATAAGTTTATAAAGGCCGAACTTTCCATGAGTCCGCCCTTTTCCGGTTTGTTTCACCCCTCCCCATATTGCACCGGGCTCTATGAAGGAAAACATGTGATCGTTCACGGTTACAGTGCCCGCCTCGATCCTCTCGGCCATCCAGGAAGCTGTTTTCTTGCTTCTTGTCCAGATTGAGGCAGTCAACCCGAAGCGGGAATCGTTAGCCAGAGAAACAGCTTCTTCTTTCTCAGAAAAGGTCATTACAGGAAGCACTGGACCGAAAGTCTCGTCCTGCATTATTTTCATCGAATGGTTGACCTTGGAAAGAACAGTGGGTTGGAAAAAGTAACCGGGGAGTCCTTTTGTTTTTTCTCCTCCGCACAACAGTTGAGCTCCTTTTCTTACGGCATCCTTTACCTGCTCCTCAACAACTTTTAGCTGACCGAGAGTGGCCATGGGGCCCAGGTCGATTCCAGGTTCCAGCGGATTACCCACCTTTAACTTTTTGGTGTGACTCAAAACCTTCTCTATAAATTCATCTGCAATTTCTCGGGCAACATAGGCTCTCTCAACAGAAGCGCAGCTTTGGCCTGTATTCATGAAAGCGCCCCAGACTGCGCCCCTGGATGCTCTATCCAGGTCCGCATCTTTGAGAACGATCATCGGGTCCTTTCCTCCCAGCTCAAGAACGATATTGTGCAAATTTTGACTGGCCAGCTCCATGATTCTTTTTCCAGTGGGAACGCTGCCGGTGAACATGACTGTTTCAATATCCTGGCTCAGTATTAGTTCCTCTGCTATGGCGGCTTTGCAGTTGACTATATTCAGAACGCCCGGAGGCAGACCGGCCTCTAATAAGATATCGCCGATCATCAGGCCAATTAAAGGAGTTGTTGTCGATGGCCTGAAGACTACCGTGTTGCCTGCGCCCAGGGCGGCAATGATATCATAAAAGGGAATCAGGAAGGGAAAATTCCAGGGAGAGATGACAAGAGTTACTCCCAATGGCTGGAAATGATAGGAACTTTTCTTGTGGAAAAAAAGAACGACATGATGCTTCTCTTTCTTTGACTTTAGCGATTTCTTTAAATTCTGGCTGTAGTAGTCCAGAAGTTCAAGGACTCCCATGACTTCACATGATAAGGACTCTGGTAAGGGAGTACCCTTCTCGAGGGTTAAAAGCCGGGCCACCTCGTTTCTTCTCCGGAGGAGAATCTTCTTTGCTCCCTGGAAAATTTCGCTTTTTTTCTTGAAAGAAAGTTCTTTCCATAGAGGATAAGCTTTCTTTGCTGCCTGAACAGCTTCCTGGCATTCGGCAGCAGAGGCCAGGTAGGCCTCACCCACAGGTTCTAGAGTGGCCGGGTTAAAGGATTTAATTTTCTGTTCGGTTTCGACCCTGTGGTTTTCGATTATTAATCTTCCGTCCATGGATCTTACAATCTGCCCCTAACCAGTCTTTTGCACCAGTTTATAAAAAGAATTAAGTAGGAGTCTATTATGAGATCTAGCCTGAAAAGGGGACTGAGAATTCCTGCTTTCAAGATGAACCAGATGACTAGGTCTTTGTGTTTTGGCGGGCAGCCTCTGATCCTCCTTTTCTTTCGCGCTTTGACGTTTCCCTTGATTTCAGAGCAGGTGCCGATGACCATCAACCGGGAAGCTGAGACATCCCCTGAATACTTGCCAATGACCACTGTCCAGTCAGGCATATTTTTCCAGAGTTCAGGCTTTCTGTCTTTAAACATGTACAGCCAGTCTAAGAAAACTCCGTGACATCCACCATCACAATAAGGCTCGCCGACAATTGTCTTTATATTGCAGTCAACATGGTCCACTCTAACCATCCCCAGGTCCCAATTTTTCGTTTTTTGCCTGATTTCTTCGAGGGATATATCCCCATCGATTTCGATCTCATCCAGGTTGAGGGAGCCGTAGCCCCTCTCTTGGGCATGATGGAGATATTCAATGTTCTTAGGCTTAAGGTGGAAGATGTGGGAACAGACAACATCGTGGGCAACAGGATTTGTAGCCATCAGGATTATTCCCAGGTGCCTTCCGTGTTGAGTAAGCTGATTCCCTCCAAAAGAGATTTCAATACCATCTGTAGCAATAAACTCAGGGTAACCAACCTCCAGCAGATCGACTATTTTGTTGCCCAGGTTAAGATTGTGATTCCACAATCTTTTTCTGTCCAGGAGTAATCCCATGTTGAGCTTGAGGGCCGCAGTCAGTCCCTGGCATAGCACATTGCTCTTAAGTTTTGGTGCATAGACGAGAAAATCATTGTCCACAATTTCTCGGGCTGTGGTCACTTCCTCGTGAACCTTTCCTTTTTGGAGACGTACTGTTTTCTTCTTGGACGCTTCTATCGGCAGGAGCTTAATCCTGTGTTTTTTCTTGAGTTTGTAGTACCCAGCTCGCCTGAACATCCTGTTCGTGGGAAGCCCTGCCCCTGTTTTTTCAGCGAGGACGATTTTCGAATTATCTTTTTTCCCGTCTGTCAAAGCGCCGAGGAGGCCGTCGAGAAATTCCGGGCGGGTGAATGCTGAAGGAGCAACCTTGTGATGAGCCATGACCACATTGGGTTTGATGGTAATCCTTCCTTTTGCTCTCGAGTTAAGACCAAATTCGCTAAGGCCTTCCTGGATTATATTTTTGATATTGTCCGGGTTGTAATCTTGAGCCCTGCGTACTATAACCTTCTCTTTTTTCCTCATTCTTTAATCTTTCAGGAATCTATTTACCCGGCCAAACCTTCTTCAGACTTCTCTTCGTCTTCAGATTCCTTATCCCTCTCTTTTCTTCTCTTTTCTGAGAGGAAGGCAATCAGAATACTCAAGCCGTAAAGGGCTAACATCGGGCCAGCGATGATACTTTGGGTCACCATGTCTGGAGTGGGGGTGATAATAGCCGCAATGATAAAAATAACCAAGACTGCATACTTGAAATTTTTTACCATCCACCTGGATGTAATAATCCCCATACGAGAGAGGAAGAAAACGAGGGTCGGTAATTCAAAAACAAGAGCGATTCCTAAGAGCACCCGGAGAGCGAGGCTGAAATATTTGTCAACTGTGATAACAGGCTCAAAATCGGCCCCCATACCAAGAAAAAACCGGCAGGCCCAGGGGAAGACCACAAAGTAGCCGAAGAGAGCACCGAGGGCAAAAAAGATCGTGGTGAAAGAAACAAACGGAATAACATATTTTTTCTCTCTCTTGTAGAGGCCGGGAGCAACGAACATCCAGAATTGGAGAAAGATAAAGGGTGAAGTGACAAATATCGCTGTCAGGAAAGAAACTTTGATGTAGAGCATAAACGGAGCTGTCAGCGTCGTGAAAGCTAATTTTTCTCCCTCAGGAAGAAATTGAGTGACCGGGATGGCCAAGATGCTATAGACATCTTTACTGTAAAACCATGCTGGGATGACAGCGACGACGATGGCGATGATGCAGTAAAGGATCCTTTTTCTGAGGTCTTCGAGATGTTCGAGGAAGGTCATACGGTCAGGAGACTTTTTTCCCTTCCTCATTTCCTTCAATATCCTTTTTGAACTCTTCCTTTATGTCCTTAAACTCCTCAACTTGGATCTCTTCTTCAATCTTTTCTTTGATTTCATCTGATGTTTTTCTGAACTCTCGCAGGGCTCTGCCGATAGACCTTCCTACTTCAGGGAGTTTTTTGGGCCCAAAGATGAGAAGAGCAATGGCGAATATTATGATTAATTCAGGAAATCCTATGTTTCCGAACATTTCTTTCTTCTCTCAAGATATCTTTATGCTTATGGAAATATAGCCGTTCAACCGAATTAAGTCAAGATACCATCTTTTTTCCATAAGTCAACAATAACTTTACAAGACTCGTAGGCTTTGGTAGTATTTGAGTTGACTGAGATAGAAATGAAAAGAAAGATAATTTTACTGTTTGCTTTGATCTTTGTGCTCGTCCTCGTTCCTGCTCGGAATGAGGATATATGGAGCCCGTATTTTGAAAAGGTGTCCTCGATCGTTTCCCTAATTGAGGCCAACTATTTTCGAGATATTGACCAAGAGGAGCTTGCCTACTCCTCTATAAAAGGGATTCTTCAGACTTTAGACCCCCATTCGTATTTTCTCGATCCACGTCATTTTTCCCGGTTGAGGGAAGAACACGTGGGGAAGTATCACGGCCTGGGAATCATAATCCAGAAGCAGGAAGAGCGCTTGGTGGTGATCTCTCCCATCGAAGGAGGGCCTGCCTACAGGTTGGGCATTCAGGCTGGAGATGTTATTTCTCATATAAACGGCGAGAGCACTAAGCCGATAACGAGTTATGAAGCAATGCTGAGGTTAAGGGGTCCCAAGGGAACTAAGGTCAGCATAACAGTTGCCCGTGAGGGGATGGAAAAACCTTTTGATCTGACCATAGTCAGGGCGGAGATACCTCTTTACAGCGTACCCTATTCCTTTATGCTCCAAGATGGGATCGGATACATCTTCATCCGAAATTTTGCTGCAACCACAACCAAAGAATTTGAAGAAAAAATGAGTTCGCTAGTCGACCAGGGAATGAAGGGGCTCATTCTTGATATGAGGGGAAACGGCGGCGGCACATTTGTTCAATCCATAGAGATTTCGGATGAATTTTTGCCAAAAGGTACAGCTATTGTTTCCATGAAAGGAAAGAACAAAGATTACAATCAAGAATTCCGAGCCCTTCGCAACAATCAGTATGAGGATATTCCCCTTGTAATACTGATAAATCGAGGGAGTGCCAGCGCTCCTGAAATCGTGAGCGGAGCCATAAAGGATAACGATAGAGGTTTTATCGTGGGCGAAACATCCTTTGGAAAAGGGCTGGTTCAGACAGTTCATCCTATTTCCATGAAAGCTGCGGTTGCCATAACGACAGCAAAATATTTTACCCCGAGCGGAAGGTCAATCCAGAGAGATTATTCTCGTATTGAAGATTATAGGTTTACCACAAGAATTCAAGGAGAAAGAGAAGTCAGGTATACTGCAGGAGGGAGAGAGGTCCTGGGTCAGGGAGGAATAACCCCTGATTATGAGGTGAAATCATCTTTTCAGACTGTTACCTTAGAGCTGCTGATGAAGGGAGCCTTCTTTTCATATGCTCGAAAGTTCACAAGCAAAAATACTCCTCTATCAAAAACAATCACCTTTCCCTCTAAAAGCCCGATATCGGAAAAAGATTCAGGAAAAAAGAAAGCTGTCAGAAGAGATTTTATTGTCGGCTCTCTGGTTTTAGAAGATTTTAAGAACTATCTTCAAAAAAGCAAAATTGATTATGACTCAGATCAATTTGAACAAGCGAAAGTCGAAATAAAAAGAGAGCTGGAAAGAGAGTTATTCTCTTCGCTCTGGGGCATGGAGGAAGGGATAAAAGTTTACCGCAAAAGCGACCCTGTCGTATTAAAAGCGATAGAGGTTTTGCCCGAAGCTTCCGCCCTCATCGAAAAGTAAAATGCAAGTAAAATGGGGCCAGGCCCCATTATTATCCTAAAGGGGCTCGGTCCACATCTTTCATTCATACCTTAAGCTTTCCACTGGGTTGGCTGTAGCGGCTTTGATGGATTTGTAGCTTACAGTCACAACAGCAATAGCCAATGCGATCAAGGCCGCCAAGGCAAAGCTCCAAACTCCCATATTCGTCCGATAAGCGAAACCCTGCATCCATTTAGACATCGCGTAATAAGCAACAGGCCAGGCGAAAATATTTGCGATCAGAACCCATT
>WVZK01000039.1 GCA_011772475.1 Candidatus Aminicenantota bacterium
GCCATGCGTAGTGCAAAGTCATCAAATCAAAACCTTCATCTCCTTGGCATAGTATCCTTTTACAGTTCTCATGGCTCTATTGAGCATCTGAAGGCCTTGCTTAAAATGGCAAAGTCTGAAGGTCTTGAAAAGATATACATTCACTCCATATTGGGGAGAAGGGGAGAGCACGCCCAGAGCGGAGCAAGATACATAGACGAAATAGAGCAATTCACCAAAAAACTTAATCGTGGAGAAGTGGTGACGGTAATAGGAAGACATTGGGTTCTCGATAGGGAAGAGAATTGGGATAGGATCGAGAAGGCCTACAAGAGTTTGGTTTACGGAGAAGGAAAGAAAGTGATCATGGATAGAACAACTGGATGATAAGAATGACGAAGAGCANNAAAGCCTACAAGAGTTTGGTTTACGGAGAAGGAAAGAAAGTGGTCATGTATTGAACTGGATGATGAGAATGACGAAGAGCATAGCAAATGACCTGATTAGACCTGACGCTTATCCAGAGTCGACAAAGAATGTGGAGATGCTCCAAACCCATATCTCGTACATTTTTATCACCGACGATTATGTCTACAAGATCAAAAAGCCTGTGAATTTCGGGTTCTTGGATTTCTCAACTCTGGATAAGAGGTTATTCTATTGTCAGAAAGAGATCGAGCTGAACAAACGGCTTTCTCCAGATGTTTATCTTGATGTGGTTCCAATAACCGATGAAGGAGAGAAATTGGTATTAAGAGGAAAAGGAGAGGTCGTTGATTATGCAGTCAAGATGAGGAAAATTCCAATGGACAAGCTCATGGTAAATCTTCTCGGAGAAGGTAAATTGACAAACGAGATGATAGAGAAGGTCTCAAAGAAGATCGCTGATTTTCATGAGCAGGCTGCTACATCTCCAGATATAGAGAAGTTCGGCACTATAACTGTGATCAAAACCAACACAGACGAAAATTTTGAGCAGACTAAGAATTACATCGGAAAGGCCATCACAAAAACCCAATTTGACTCCATAAAGAAATATACCAACGAATTTTACAAGAAAAAAAAGCTGGTTATTAAAAACAGAATCGATGAGCATAAAATCAAAGATTGTCATGGCGATCTTCACATGCAACATGTGTGTTTAACTGAACCTATAATAATCTTCGACTGTATAGAATTCAACGACAGGTTCAGATATTCTGACACTGCCGCAGACATCGCTTTCCTTGCAATGGATCTGGATTTTCATGGTCGAGCCGACCTATCGAAGGTGTTGATGGACTTCTATGCCAAATATTCCAATGATATCCATATCCAGGATATGCTGAACTTCTACAAGATATATCGTGCCTATGTTAGAGGAAAGGTCACCAGCTTTCAATTGGATGATCCCAATATTCCTAAAGATGAAAAGGAGAAAGCTCTCGATACTGCCAAGAGATACTTCGCCCTAGCATTCGATTATGTGAAGGAGGAGAAAGCTAATGAATAATGCAGCCTTAAATAAAACACAACCTTACTTGATAATCACATGCGGGCTCACTGGCACAGGAAAGAGCACGATAATAAATGAGGTTGCTAAGGAAAAAAGATTCACCCTCCTTGCCTCAGACAAAATAAGAAAACAGCTTGTTGGTATCTCACCAGAGGAGCATAGATACGAGGAATTTGATAAAGGAATCTATTCTAAAGAATTGACAGAAAAAACCTATCTTCACATAATCGAAGAAGGAAAAAAAATTATTATCGAGGGTAAGACAGTTGTCCTTGATGCATGTTTCCCTAAAAAATGGCAAAGGCAGAAAGCATTAGATGCTGCAAAAGAGGTTAATGCTAAGTTTCTATGCATCGAATTCATTTGTCCTGAAGAGGTGGTAAAGGATCGCCTTAAGAAAAGGTTCGATTCAAAGGAGGGCATTTCAGATGGTCGCTGGGAAATTTATTGTGCTCAAAAAGAATCTTTTGAAAAAGTAGATGATTTTCCTTCAAACTTTCATCTTATTATAGACACTTCTAAGCCAATAGAAGAAAGTAAAAGAAAAATTATTGAGAGGCTGGAGTCTTAAGTCCCAGCCTTCCAACTTTTTAGATACTCATCC
>WVZK01000171.1 GCA_011772475.1 Candidatus Aminicenantota bacterium
ACAGAATAAAGGACCTCATCACCGTCGGGGAGGAACCCAAGAAAAAATAAACGAGTAAAAAGTGCGGGTTTGGTGAATCAAACCCCTATAAAAAGGATTAAGACCTGGGTGAGTCTAAGTATTCGATAAGAAATTCCTTCAATTTCTTAAGTGCCTGGCCGCGGTGGCTCACCCTGTTTTTTTCCTCAGGTAAGAGTTCAGCAAAGGTTTTTCCGAGGGGCGGATAGTAGAAGATAGGATCATAGCCAAATCCGAAGCTGCCTCTTTGTTCTGAAGCTACGAGACCTTCGGCAGTTTCCTTGATTTCCTTAATAATCTTTCCCTTTTGGGCAAGAATCATGCACGAGACAAATCTGGCCTTCCTCTGTACCGAGGGCACCTCTTTCATGAGTTCCAAAAGCTTCTGGTTGTTCTTTTCGTCTGTTGCTTGAGGACCAGAAAATCGAGCTGAAATAACTCCGGGTGCTCCGTTGAGATGCTCGATCTCGAGCCCGGAATCTTCAGCCAAAGTAAGCCCTTCCCAATGTTCGCTGTAGAAGAGGCTTTTTCCTTTTGCGTTCTCGGCAAAGGTTTTGCCGCGTTCTTGAAAAGTTTTTTTTAGGTTCAGGTCCCGGAGGGTAAAGATTTCAAGGGGAAAGTCTCGCAGGAAGCTTTTGATCTCGTTTGCTTTCCCCTGGTTTGTGGTGGCAAGAAGAAGTTTATTTCTAAGCAATCTTTATCTCTAGTATCTCCTCCAAGCCGAGAAGGCTTTGGTTGAACTTTTGTTCCTTTTCATCTGTGGCTTGGAATGTAAAATCAATGATGGAGGTATTCCCTTCTTTTTTGAGATTGAGTTCACGGAATTTTAAGCCTTCGTGAAGAGCTAGTCTCTTGATGTTGAGCAAGATGTCCTTGGAATATTTCGCTTTGAGGCTGTATTTGTAAATCGATTTTTTCAAGTATTGGTCTTCTAGTTGCCTGAAGATGACCAATGTCAGGATGATTATGGCAGCGAATATGATTGCTGCCCAATAATAACCAGCACCTATTACCAGCCCCAAACCCGCTACGGCCCACAGGGTGGCAGCCGTAGTGAGGCCGACAACTATTCCCCCAGCCTGGATTATCGTCCCTGCGCCGATGAAGCCTATGCCCGTGATCACTCCTGCAGCAATTCGCGAAAGGTGATTCTCGATCCCCTCCTTACCTTGGAAAATAAGCCCTGAGAGGACCATCATCATGGTTGCGCCAACGCAGATAAGGATGTTTGTCCTGAATCCAGCAGGTTTATGGCTGGATTCTCTCTCGAGGCCGATCAGGCCACCTAAGGCAACTGCCAGGAGAAGTTTTAATGATATCTCTAGTAAACTCATTTCATTTTCCTCTTAGTTGAACTTGTCTTTAATGTATCACAGTCGAAAATCAGAAAACAAGGTTTCCTACGCGCAGGAATATGATTCTTATGTAAGAGCTTGATTCATCTGTAAGGGCTTGATTCATCTGTAGGGGCTTGATTCATCTGTAGGGGCTTGATTCATCTGTAGGGGCTTGCTTGATTCATCAAGCCCACCTTTATTTTTATAAGGATTAATTAATTAAATCTAGGTCATTTATATAGTCAAAATTGTGGGTTTGATAAATCAAACCCCTAAAATATAAATCTCCTGCACCAGATAGATCAAGCCCGAACAATATAATG
>WVZK01000156.1 GCA_011772475.1 Candidatus Aminicenantota bacterium
ACAACTTGGAGAGGATAACTCCTTTGATTACTATCTTTTTTAATGGCCGAGTTGTCTGGGAAGATTATTTTAAGGATGAAGTACTCTCTCTTCCCCTGGAATCGAGGGTCGGAAAGAACTACCTCGAGATTGTACCTGTTAACAGAACAGTATCTCTTGTTAAGCTGGCATATAGGTGAAGAGTGAAGATAAAGGAGGTTAAATTGAAACGCATAGCAACCATTTTTATTACAATTCATTTCATTTTATTATTACCGCATTTATTTTCCCTGGAAAGGAGTACAACGGATTACAGAATAGGTCCAAAAGACCTCTTGGATATAAGTGTTTTTGGGCTGAATGAGCTGAACAAAACTGTGCGCGTTTCAGAAGATGGAGAAATTACGCTTCCCTTGTTAGGAGGAGTTGAAGTCGAAGGATTGACAAGAGCAGAACTCGAGAAAAAAATAAGTCAGCTTTTGGAGGAAAAATACCTTCAGGATCCCCAGGTAACAGTATTTATCAGGGAGTATCAGAGCAAGAGAGTGTCGGTTCTCGGTGCTGTCAGGAAACCAGGACCTCATGAACTCCTTGGACGGCAGACGTTGCTGCAAATTATATCTCAGGCAGGGGGTATCACCAATGAGGCAGGTAATGAAATCATAGTCATTCGAGAGGTTGAGGATGGTGCTAGCACATCTTTGAGAATCTCCATAGATGATTTGTTTTTAAAAGGAGATGCCAGGCTGAATATTCCTCTTCAGCCCAATGATATTGTTAATATCCCGATTGATAGGATAGTTAATATCTATGTTTTTGGTCAGGTGAGAAGGCCTGGCGCTCTAGAGGTTAGAAGATCCAATATTCCCACTCTTCTCCAGGCTATTGGCCAAGCGGGTGGCTTTTCAGAGCGAGCTTCAAAGAGAGGAGTCCTGATTAAAAGGATAGACGAAGACGGGAAAGAGGTTAAGATAAAAGTGAATGTTAAAAGCATTATAAAGGGAAAAAGGAGTGATATTCAGTTGCAAGAAAATGATGTTGTCATCGTGCCTGAAACCGTTTTTTAAAATCAAGTTTTTAAGCGAAAATCTCAAAATTCAGAATTCAAAACTAATACGAGCTTAAGGCTGAAACTATAAAGCTTTTCTTTTCACTCCTGACTTCTTGCTATTAACTCA
>WVZK01000017.1 GCA_011772475.1 Candidatus Aminicenantota bacterium
CTACGTTAGAATCATTCCCCCTTCGGGTTCCCGGCGCTTCCCGAATCGCCTTAGGGCGAATACAGCATCGGGTGTCTGGCAAAAGAGGCCAGCACGGATAGAAGTTCGTTCGAGGCAGACAGAAGCCTCACGTTTAAGGAAGCCGCTAGCTCGATTGACGACTGAGGCATTACCACATGTCTTAAGCGAAAAAGGAGTTTGAGAACAAGAGTCCTCAAGGAAGTTCACTTTGGGTCATTCCTTTTAAGTCCACCTCAGAATTAAGGCAAATCCTCCCCTATCAGCTGGAAAAAGCTACAAAGGTCCGATCAATCCCATTCATTTCCGCTTCAGATCTTCAACCTCCTTTTTAAAAAAAGCCTGATTCAATTTGTGAAATATTTTCATATCACTAAGAAAAGAGTATCTTGATTTTATTAGAATTATCAGTGCTATGTCAAGATTGTATAATAATTTCATTATGTTATTGGTATAAAACTATTGGCATAGGATGTGCTAACAAAAGATCAAACAATGATTCTCAATGAACAGAGGTGTTGGCTATGAAAACTATAATGAAGTCCGTCCTATGCGTAGTATCCTTGTTGTTGGTCGTGTGCTTCTCTGTCTATTCTCAGGAAATTTATCGGTGGGTCGATGAAAGAGGGAACATTAATTACACCACGAGATATGATTGGATCCCCCCACAATACAGAAACCAGGTGTCGGAGCAACCGGAACAGATAGAACATAACCAAAAGGCCAGAACCCAGGTAGTCGAGCCAGCGCAAAAGGCAGAGCAGAAGCGAAAATTAATTACACGGAGTAAGCCCGAAGAGCCAAAACAAAAATCTCCCTCCGCTTCATCCAAAAGAATCTCACCGGCCGATCAGCCAATCCTACACGCAAAAAAAACCGGCAAATTTACCCTGAAAAGTCCTGCATTTTCCGACAGAGAAAGAATTCCCTACAAGTACGCCCGAAGGGGAGAGGATCTCTCCCCGCCTCTCATCTGGGAAAATCCTCCTAAAGGCACAAAGTCTTATGTGCTCACGGTTGAAGACCCAGATGCGCCAAGGAAGACATGGGTTCATTGGGTCATTTTTAATATCCCTGGAGATCAAACCGGTCTTCCGGAAGGAATACCGAATGAGAAAGTATTGGCCAATGGAATCCAACAGGCAAGAAATGATTTTTGGGATTTTGGCTATGGAGGACCCGATCCTCCAAGCGGAGTTCACAGATATATATTCACACTTATAGCTCTTGATGTGGAGAAAATGGATAAGTTACGAAGAAGGATAATAAAGAAACATACCTTGGGAAAAGCAACTTTGACAGGACTGTATGGTTGAGGACTTAATCAAATAGCTGAAAAGCTATATTTCAACCATAAGCAAATTAGGGCCAACTGGCCCTATTTTTTCCGCTTGTAACCCCGTTCACTCTTGCTATCGCAGGTCCATGAGGCGGTCTAGCCGAATGATTTCCCCCCCTTTTTTTCATTTTCTTCTTTGCTGCACCTCTAGCTTCTCAAGGTGTCGATTTCCAACCTCCTAGGGTCGAAAGGACCATTAATCATTGAGGAAATAAAGGAGAAAAGAGAAAAGTAAATGTTTCAAGATG
>WVZK01000166.1 GCA_011772475.1 Candidatus Aminicenantota bacterium
AGAAACTAATTTTACCGCAAGATCCATGTCGTAATTTTCTAAATAAGCAATCTTGATTTCGTCTTTCAGCTTCTCGATGTAGCCAAAGATCTGTTCGATCAGTTTCTTGCCGGATTCGTCTCTGGGATGGGCTTTTCCAGCAAAGATTACCTGAATCTNNATGGGCTTTTCCAGCAAAGATTACCTGGATCTTACCTTTCCTATTTACCTTTTTTAGTTTTTCTAGATCTGCGAACAGCAAATCGGCCCTCTTATATCCGGTTGCTCTTCGGGCAAATCCCAATGTCAATGTGTCGTAATCCATACCGATATTCGTTGCCTTATTAACGTAATCTATCAAAACCTTTTTTGCTTCTCTATGAGCTTGCCAGATATCTTCGTCTGGAATGCCATCCACTCTTACAAGTAAATTCGGTTCATTTGCCCATCCGGGCAGGTACTTATCGTAAATTTTCCTAAAGCTCTCGCATGTCCATGTATAAGAATGGATGCCGTTTGTTATTGCGTGTATCTCATAGCCTGGAAACATTTCCTTAGAGACGTCTCGGTGTTTTTTGGCTACGCCGTTAATGTAGTTGCTTAGGTTTAAGGCAAAGAGAGTCATGTTTAATCTTTCCTGTCCACCGAATCTTCTCAAGACTTCCAAGTCGGCTGTTTCTCCNNAGTTCGCGGACCTTTTCTATGTCCATTCCAGGTCTATGCAACAGCTCTAAAGTAAGAAGGCTGGAATGCCCTTCGTTCATGTGATATTTTCTGATTTTGAAGCCCAAAGCATCAAGCATTCTTACGCCTCCGATTCCTAGAACGATCTCTTGTTTTAACCTGTATCTTTCATCTCCACCATACAGAAAAGAGGTGATCTCTTTATCTTCCAGAGTGTTTCCTTTAACATCGGTGTCGAGAAAAAGGACCGGGATCCGCCCTCCTGTTATGCTCTGCTCCTTATAAAGCCAAGCTTTGATTTTCAAGTCCCTATTTTGAATCTGCACTGTCACCTCTACAGGTAGCAGTTTCATGAATTTGGAGGGATTCCACTCTTGAGGATGCTCAATCTGTCTTCCATCGTCGGTTATTTCCTGCCTGAA
>WVZK01000043.1:0-283 GCA_011772475.1 Candidatus Aminicenantota bacterium
GACGGATAGAAAGAATGTGGTCGCGTCTCTAGCAGCCTATGAGCTCCCTCTGCCAGTTAGGCTCACGGCTGGTTGAATCTTGACTCCCCACTTCTCCTCCAAGAACTTCTCAAACTCTTTAAAAACCGTGCTATTCGTCTCATTCAGCTTCAGGCACACTGGCTTGCCCGCGTACGCCCAGCTTAGGTCGTAAATCGCGGTTCTTCTCGAGAGCTCGGGGTTCTCCGTGACTATCTGCATCAGCTTTTCAGGCGGAGTCTCCGGAAACAGCCAGGCCGTGTAC
>WVZK01000043.1:418-1265 GCA_011772475.1 Candidatus Aminicenantota bacterium
AGGTTTTCCAGCCCTTTGATTGGCACTGATCCTTAAAGTGTTTGAGAAGTTCCCACACTTTCGGAATTTCTAGAAGACTAGTCATCGGTGCACCGACATGTAACTATTCTCTATAACTTTATTCTATCACCACAGATTTAAGATTATTTAACAAGATTCTTGCAAAAGTACCAGAAAATAGTTTAATTTTTGAAAAAATGTCGACAAAGCCACTTTATGTCTACAGATTTCCGAAGAAGTTCAATACCACCGTATGCTTGAAATTAGAAAATTTGACGAAAATCCTTGAAAATTTCTACATTTTTCCGACAGCAAAAGATAAATAAAAATTGACTACACTTTCAAGTTTGGATATGAGAGGATGAAGATAAAAAGGCAAGCGATTTCCTTAGATGATCTAGATTGGAAGATACTACAGGCCCTTCAGGAAAACGCCAAACAGACATATTCAGAAACTGGGCGCCTCCTCAACGTAGCCCACTCAACCGTTTATGAAAGGCTTAAGAAAATGGAGGAGCATGGCATCATAAAAAAATACACGACGGTTGTTAACCTTGAGAAGGCCGGGATGAGGCACATCACCGCAGTTATGACTATCATCACAGATCCAAAAGAAAGCGAAAACGTGGCGGAAAAGCTATCGGAGTTCAATAACGTTTTAGAAGTTTACACATCGCTTTCCGAAGAGTTATTGATAATCGCCAAGGTGGTTGCCGAAGATCAAAGCAAGCTCCACTCGTTCATCGCCCATTCGGTTGCCCCCTTTCCAGGAGTTTTGAGGATTCGAACCTCGATCATCACGAAAAAACATAAAGAGAAGGACTTCCCAGTAGGTCCAAACCTTAAC
>WVZK01000170.1:0-1630 GCA_011772475.1 Candidatus Aminicenantota bacterium
CAAACAAGAAGCACGGCCCCAATAAGAGGGCCTTTCTTTCCTATTTTCGTAAAAACTGCACTAATATCCCTTTTTTTGGCCATATTCCCACCTTCCAATTTGTTATACTGTAAATTGCCTTCCAATTCTTGGCATTTAGACTCGATATCTTTCTCTTTCCTCGGCTTCGTTTTGGAATAGGATGGTTTATCTTCGAGAGAAGTCCACTACTAATATAGTAACGTTAAATATTCTACTAAGGGTAAACAATGGATTAAGTCGATTGTTTATATATTTTTATATCTAATTATCTAAAATGTAAGTATAAAATATATATCCAGTAAAAGCTCAAATGTCAAAAAGCACCTGAATTTTATACCCTTCGTTCTTTTTGATTTCGAGGATATGGTGCGTCACAGCCTTGATTTCAGTGTGATAGGGATGTTTTTTTTCATCATAGTTCTCCCCTGATGCATGGCCTTTCAACTGCCATTTCCCCTCCTCACCCCCTATATCGACCTTAAAACTGGAAAACATAACCTGCTTGACTGTATGGATGTACAAAAGCTCAGAAAGCCAATCCACGAGCATCTGCTCCATATCTGAGGCTTCGATCTCGATCCTGTATTCACCTATACCCTCCACCTTCTCCACATCTGTGATGATACTGAACATGCCTATCGCCGCGTTTTCAAAGGCCTCATTCAATCCCTTGCCATAGGCTATGATCCCAACATCAGCCGTATGCTCGAAAACCTCGAATTTTTTCATTGAAATGTGTAACACATTTTATATAGAAAAATCTTCTTATAACAAATCGCCAAATTTATATTTCAATATAATATACCTCAGAATACAAGCAACATAGGTTTAAACCAAGGAAAATAGAGGCATGAGCAAAATGAAGATAGGCATAATTGGATGCGGTGCAATCGGCTCCACACTGGCAAAGGCAGCGGAGGGAATGAAGGAAGTGGAGGAGATCTACATCTTCGATAAATCGCATGTTTGCTCACGTATGATGGAGGAAAGGCTCACCAAGGCTGTTTCTATATTGACTTTTGAAGAACTGGTTTCCAAATCAGATTTCATAGTTGAGGCCGCTTCTCAAGAGGCTGTTAATCTCTTTGCTCTGAAGATACTTGAGAGAGGAAAGGATATGCTTATAATGAGCGTTGGGGCCCTTATCGACGATTCCCTTAGGGAAAGCCTGGAAAAGGCGGCAAGAGAGCACAAGAGCAGGATTTTCTTGCCTACTGGAGCGTTATGCGGTGTAGATGGAATCAACTCAGCGGCTGTTACCGGCATAGAGGAAGTGACTTTAATCACGAGGAAACCGCCTACTGGATTTGAGGATGTGGATTACGTCAAAGAAAAGGGTATAGACCTGAAAAATCTTGCATCGCCAATAACATTATTCGAGGGCAATGCAAAAGAGGCGGTAAAACTCTTTCCAAAAAATGTGAATGTTGCTGCTACTGTTAGCCTTGCTGGTGTAGGTTTTGAAAAGACAAAGGTAAAGATCATTGCAGATCCAACTACCAGTCAAAACCATCACAAGATCGAGGTGAAAGGAGAATTCGGCACCATGAGTGCTGAGATGAACAACCTTCCCTTTGAAAAGAACCCAAAAACCAGCAAAATAGCCGCA
>WVZK01000170.1:1640-1893 GCA_011772475.1 Candidatus Aminicenantota bacterium
GGAGCTTAGAATAATATTTAATCTCAGCTTTTCATCTGTTTTTGGAGTAAAGCCCGAGTTTCTCTGCTTAAAACTGTATCGTTCTTCCCCAGCTCTTCTTCCAGCTCCTCGATTTTCATCTCTTTATCTAAAAAAACTATGTGATAGCTTGGTATGTTTTCGATCTGAAGAATGGCCACCTTCGTATCATCGTTTATCTCTATGCCTTTCTGCTGGGCCTGAAAATGGACGAAGGGGATTATGTCTCTGGTTA
>WVZK01000056.1:0-23521 GCA_011772475.1 Candidatus Aminicenantota bacterium
AGCCACGCCCATTTTGTGAATGATGCTGAAATTCTCATCCAGCTCAAACCCATCCAAAAATGGAAATATTTTAAGACGAAGAATGAACTTCTGGAGGAGATTGAACACCGCCTTGCGGAATTGCCCGGAGTAAACCTCAACATCACCCAACCCATTGCCCACAACCTGGATGAACTCATCACAGGAGTAAAAGCGCAGCTTGCCATAAAAATCTACGGAGAAGATTTTGATATCCTGAAGGAAAAATCAATGCAAATAAAGGATGTTGTCGCCTCCATAAAAGGAGCAGCGGATGTTCAGGTCGAACAGTTTACAGGTCAAAACCACATCCAGATTTTTCTCTTAAGGGAGCAAATCGCTCGCTACGGGGTGAATATTAGCGATATTCAGGATACAATAGAAGTCGCTGTGGGAGGAATCACAGTCGGTCAGGTCTATGAGGGACAGAAAAAATTCGACATCTTTCTCAGGTTTGAGCCTGAATTCAGAAAAGATATTGAGCAAATCGAAAATCTCTTGATCAGTCTTCCCAGCGGAGGTCAAATTCCTCTTAAACTTCTGGCCTCGATAGAAGATGTCGTGGGTGCCCGCCTTATAAACCGAGAACATAACAAAAGGTTTATCACAGTTCAGTGCAACGTTAGAGGAAGGGATATCGTCCGATTTGTGAGTGAGGCTCAGAGAGAAATTGAAAGAAGCGTTAATCTTCCTCCCGAATACACGGTCACGTGGGGAGGACAGTTTGAACTGCAACAGCGGGCAAATAGAAGATTAACACTCATAACTCCTATTACTTTAGCCTTGGTTGCGCTCCTCCTTTTCACCACCTTCTATTCTTTCCAAGAAGTCTTTATCATCCTTATCAATATTCCTCTAGCCCTTACAGGTGGGATTATTGCTTTAAGAATTTCAGGCCTCTATTTAAGCATCCCTGCTTCCATCGGATTCATCGCTATTTTAGGAATTGCATTAGAAAATGGCCTTGTGCTTATCTCCTATTTCCGCCAAAACGTTCTTCGAGGAGCAACAATAAAAGACGCCGTTATCGAAGGAGTGACTTTAAAAATAAGGCCGGTCTTGATGACGACCTTTACTACCATATTTGGCATCATGCCCCTGCTTTTAGCCAGCGGGCCGGGAGCTGAAATTCAAAGACCACTGGCTATTGTAGTCGTCGGAGGTCTTGTCACTTCAACTTTAGTAACTCTGCTCGTCCTCCCTCTTTTGTATCAAACTTTGAAAAAACCTTCCACCACCTAATTGGGGTCAGGTCTTGTTTTTTGCCTTTTATCCTTACTTGTACGAACGAAATTTATTCTGCTATTAATGGGGCCAGGCCCCATTTTTGCAAGCCCCTATTTTTAAAGGTAAGACACGGGACACGCACGCGCACACAAGAAACAAAACCTGACCCCATTAGAAAAGGACATTCCTTTAGATCATGAGGTCCCCGCCGTTGATATCTACAGTAGCACCCGTAATATACGAAGCTTTCTCCGTGCAGAGAAAAACAACGAGGTCTCCAACTTCCTGGGGAAGCCCTAACCTTTGAATCGGGAAGGAATTCATGAAAGCATCCAGCTCTTCCTTGGTGGTCGTGTTTCTCACCATCTGAGTGTCGATAAGCCCAGGACACACGGCATTTATGGTTATCCCGAAGCTTGCCACCTCCTTGGCTACAGCCCTTGTGAAACCCAGGAGCCCAGCTTTTGAAGCGGTGTAATGAGCGCCCCCCAGGGTGCTCACGCTCCTTCCAGCCGAAGAAGAAATATTCACGATGCGTCCATAACTGTTCTTTTTCATCGTCGGAAGCAGGGCTCTTGTGCAGAGAAAAGGACCCGTAAGATTAACAAGCAGAGTGTCCTTCCATTCTTCAACAGAAATTTCTTGAAACCTTGTTCTGAACATAGTTCCAGCGTTATTAATGAGGATGTCCACTCTTCCGAATTTTTTTAGCGCCATCTTGGTCATTGCTTCGACCGATTCTTCTTGAGCCACATCAACCTGAACGCCGATGGGTTCTCCGTATTCTTCACTCAATTCCTGTGCTGTTTTTTTGGCAAGAGCACTATCAATATCAGCTACGATGACCTCTGCTCCAGCCTCAGCGATCTTTGCAGCTATAGCTCTACCAATTCCTCGGCCTCCTCCTGTCACGATTGCGACCTTGTCCTGGAGCTCTCTCCTTTCATTCTTCATCCTATTCCCTCCTTAAGCATGCTCACGGACCATGCCACGGACCGCGCCAAACATGAAATTGATCTTTTAATCATAGGTAATATTCCTCCCTTTTTTCATCCAGTTTAATCTTGTTGCGGGGACGCTTATAGCACAGCAAAAATGTGAAGTCAATTCAGCAAAAAACGAAGAAAGCAACCTATCCTCTAAAGGGGCAGAAAATAAAAAGTGAAACCCCCTTTTTCTAAACGAGAGAGAACGGTGACCTATCGTCAACCGAAAATTGAAATTAGGGACAAGTTCGCTTTTTATTTTAAGGCAAAAAACAAGACCTGACCCCAGCTAAATATTCTTGAAATTTTTTTTATTTGATGCTAATATTTGTGTAACGACATCAAAGTTTCTTATCCAGCTAAAATCTTGGAGAAGTAAATTATGAATAGAAAACTTATCAGACCTAACCTTTCTGAGATAAAAGAAAAGATGAATCGTGAATCGGCTAAAAAGAAAGCCCATCCTCCCTATGATACTCATGCAGAAAATTATTACTACCTGAAACAGATGAACAAAAAAACTCCTATGGTAGTTGTTTTTGAGGACGGAGAAACGGTTGAAGGATACATTGAGTGGTATGATACAAACTGTATAAAACTCAATAGAGATAAAGCACCCAATCTATTAATCTACAAAGACACAATCAAGTATCTCTATAAGCTGAATGATACTAAGGACGCCAAAGAAAAATCATAAAAAAAGAAAAAATGAATATTCCCAAGATAGGGATAACTCTTGGGGATCCTGGGGGAATCGGACCCGAAATCGTCCTAAAAACATTATCGTCTAAAACTTCCCTTCCCAAAACCTCTTTCATCATCTTTGGCTCCGCTCTACTGGTTGAGGAAGAAAAGAAGGCGTTAAATCTCGAACTGGATATTCTACCTTTTGATAAAGCAAACGAGACCATCTACCCTTCTGTATCTCTATTAGAAGTGGAAAATCCATTAAAAACCATAAAAAAAGGATCTCCCAACAAGGAAAACGGAGAGGCTTCTTTTCTCTTTTTCAAGAAAGCTTTCGAAGAGGCAAAAACGGGTACGATACAGGCTTTGGTCACAGCGCCCGTATCAAAACAGTCCTGGAAACTAGCGGGATTAAAATGGCATGGCCATACAGACTTCCTCAGCCATGTTTATCCTCAGGCTACGATGGCTTTCTGGTCGGAAAGAATAAAGGTAGCTCTATTTACCCATCATCTCCCTTTGAAAGCTGCGTTAGAAAAGATAAATAAGGAACGTCTGCTTGATTTTTTCCTTCTCCTCCACCAGCATACAGAAAGAATCCAGCCTGAGACATTCCACTTCTTGGTCGCAGGGATGAATCCGCATGCTGGAGAGGAGGGACTTTTCGGGTCGGAGGAAAAAGAGGAAATCATTCCTGCCATAGACCGTGCCAAGAAAGAAGGAATGATAATCAGCGGACCTTTTCCCCCCGATGTTGTTTTCCGGAAGGCTCTAAACCAACCAGACAAAATCGTTATCGCCCTTTACCATGATCAGGGTCTCATTCCTTTCAAGCTAGAGGCTTTTGAGAAGGGAGTTAATACCACCTTGGGTCTTCCGTTTATTCGCACCTCTCCTGACCATGGTACAGCCTTTGATATCGCCAACAAAAGAGTGGCCAATCCTGAAAGCATGGTAGAGGCGATAAAGTTAGCCTACGAGTTATCGCCGCGCTCTCTTTAATTCAGCCCGCAATTCGCGCTCGCGGTCCCTCTCTTTTATTGCCTCCTTTTTCTGGTAGGCCCTTTTACCTCTAACAAGGGAAATTTCTATCTTTATCTTTCCTCTGTCATTGACTATAACCTTGGTGGGAATGAGCGTTAAACCTTTTTCTATTACTTTTCCCGTTAACCGTTTTATCTCACGACGGTGTAGTAGAAGCTTTCTTTCCCTCAGAGGATCATGATTGAATATGTTCGCAGCTTCGTAGGGGCTTATACGACAGCTGATAAGATAAATTTCACCAGATTTAATCTCAGCATAACTCTCCTTTAAACTAATCCTGCCTTCCCTTATGGACTTGACTTCGCTCCCCACAAGAGAAATACCTGCTTCAAAGCTCTCCAGTATTTCATAGTTATAATAAGCTTTCTTATTGGTTGCGATGATTTTCATCTGACTCATCTTCATCTTTTTGCTCAATTATAATTCGCAGTAAATTTATATGACGCTTGCTCATTTTTTCTACTACAAGCCTGTAGCTTTTGTATCTCAAAATCTCCCCTTCTTGAGGTATCTTTCCAAATTCGTAAAGAAAAAAACCGGCTAAGGTTGTATATTCTTTTTTCTCCGGCAGGTTAAGCAGAAGTCTTTGATTAACATCCTTTATCGAAGCCCTCCCTTTGACTACATAGACATTTTCTTCAACTTGGCTGAACCATTCTTCTTTAGGATCGTACTCGTCCTGAATCTCTCCTACTATCTCCTCGATAATATCTTCAAGCGTTACAATTCCCTCCATGTTCCCGAATTCATCCACCACAAAAACAAGATGTTTTGCGGTTTCTTGCATCTGAAGCAAAACATTTTCCAAAGAAGCAAGCTCGGGAACAAAAAACGGCTTTCTAATAACTTTATCCATTCTAAACTCTTTATTATCAATGAGATAGGGAATGACATCTTTCACATGAATAAGCCCCTCTATGTTATCTAATCTTCCTTTATACACAGGAAACCTGGAAAATTCAGCAGAGAGGATAACATCTAATATTTGTTGAATTGAGGATTTCATCTCAATAGCCTTGACTTGAGGCCGCGGAACCATGATTTCCCTTATTGGGCGGGAGCCTATGTCAAGAACACCAGAAATCATATTTCTTCGAAACGAAGACATCCCCTTTATCCTCATTGTCAATAGGACTTTTATCTCATCCGTACTAAGAGAACGACCGAGGCCTTTTTCCTTTTTCTGTGAGGAAGGAAATATCAACCGGGAAATAAATGTAAAAGCCTTAACAAAAGGATAAAAAATTAGGATAAACAGTCTGATGGGCTGAACAAATAAGAAAGAAAGCTTTATAGGATTATAAGCAGCATAGGTCTTGGGAGTGATTTCAGCGAGAATGAGGATCAAAAAAGTCGTCGCTAAGGTCGCCAATAAAACCGCCTGGTTTTTATTCGGAATCAAAGAGACAAAAATGAATGTGGCGATTGAAGCTGCAGCTACATTAACCAGGGTGTTCCCGATGAGTATAGTCGCCAGAAGGTTATCGACCTTCTCCAACATTCTTTTTACAAGCCGTGCCCTCTTTGAGCCTTTCCTTTCAAGATAGTCAAGTTTATAAGGATTGACAGCAATAAAGGATGTTTCAGAAGAAGAAAAGAAAGCACTGAGAAGAATAAACAGAAAAAAAAGAATCAGGCCAGGAAAAAGCATATTTATGAAAATCAGGAGTCCATGCGAGGATTTACATCTCTAAAACAGAGAGATAATGTTTCCATAAGTCTTTGCTCAATCTCTGAACAAGGGAGGCAGGAAACTTCTGATATTTCTGATACGACTAGCTCTTTTACCTTCTCCATCATTTTCTTCTCGCGGAAAGATAGGGGCTTGACAAGATTAAGATAATAAAGGCTCTTCAAGACCAAAGCCATGTCCAGCATCGATCCAGATTTTAAAAGATTGAGATGTTCTTTGTATCTCCCTTTCCAGTTCATCGTCACATCGACATCTCCGTTCCTCATAAACTCAAATATTTTCCTGATAAGCCCAGCAGTAACAGGTTTTCTGATCCCAATCTCTTCAGCATTGGAAGAAGGCACCAAGACCAAAGTATTATTGGAAAAAATCCTCAAATGATATATCCTGAATTTTTCCCCATAGTAGCTTTCTTCCTGGATATCTTCTATAATACCCAGCCCTTGATTGGGATAAATAACCTTATCTCCAACCTTGAAGGAATCCATTGTCCTGGTATTATAATCAATAATGGCCATGGAGTCAAATCATTATTGCACAGACTTGACAGATAAAAGCAGGTTTATTAACATACTTCTTCTTATGTCAAAGGACAGGTATGAAAAGAACTTTCCAACCCAATAGAAGAAAGAGGAAAAAAAATCACGGCTTTTTAGTCCGCATGAGATCTAAAGGTGGCCAGCATATCATCAAGAACCGAAGACAGAAAGGCAGAAAAAGACTTGCTGGCTAATGAACGAAACCCTTAGCCCTCAGGAGAGGATAAGAAATAAAAAAGAATTTTCGCGTCTTTACAAAAAGGGCAGCCGTTACAGAGGAAAATATTTCAATCTTATTTATATCTCCAGCGATTTAAGTTTTTCCAGAATGGCTGTTGTCATTAGCAAAAAAGTAGGCAATGCCGTTAAAAGAAACAAGGTTAAAAGACAGATGAGAACACTCTTCCGTAGGAATAAAGAATTGCTCGAAAGTTCCTTCGACATCTTAATAATCGCTAAAAAAGAAATCCTAGAGGCTTCCTGGCCCATGCTGCAGGAAGACTACTTTGCTGGCCTAAAATCCATCAGTCTAAATAAATAATCTCTATGAAAAACATTGGTCTGTTTTTGATAAGATGTTACCAAGTGCTCCTTTCGCCGTTGCTTGGCGGTCACTGCCGCTTTTATCCTTCATGTTCTAACTATACCTACGAGGCAATAAAAAAACATGGTTTGTTTAAAGGAATATTTTTGGGAGGGAAAAGGCTTCTCAAGTGTCATCCGTTTCATCCAGGAGGAGTCGATCTCGTTCCTTAAGAGGTCCATAGATGGAAAAAAGAGTACTGCTGGCTATTGTCCTTTCTTTCCTGATTCTGATTCTTTATCAGGCATTTTTTGTTAAATCGCCACCTAAGCCAGAAGGTCCACCAGAAAGTATTACAGATATACAGAAAACGCCTGAGGAAAGGCCTGGAGAAAAAGAACCCATCTCTCCTCAAGCCATGCCAGAGGAAAGAGAGCCGGCAGAAGAAGAGAAAGACCTTCAGCCGATCTCAGCCCAAACTGAAGAAGAGGTCCTCGTCGATACTTCTCTGTATAGAGCTGTATGGAGCAATAGGGGAGGGGTGTTGAAGAGCTGGAAGCTCAAAGAACATACCGATGAAAATAAAGAAGACCTGGACCTTGTGTCTCTGCGAGCGGAAGAGCTTGGCATATATCCTTTTGCCCTGAGAACAGATGATTCATCCTTTGATAGCACTGTCAACAGCGCCCTCTTCGAATCCTCAAATATCAAGCTAGAGTTAGAAGGTGGCCGGACAGGAGAGCTCCGCTTTCAGTATGCAGATGAAAAAGGAACACGAGTGGAGAAAATCCTGACCTTCCAGGATGGAAAGTATGATTTTGACATGATAATCAACGTTTGGAAATACGGACAGAGAATCGAGTTCCACACCCTCTGGGGCCCAGGCATTGGCAATCCCACTGAAACCGAGCAAAGAAGTCGATTCGGAGGCGCAAGAGGCATGGCTGTTTTTCCACCCCCAGCTCGCCCTAAAAAAGACCGCTTGGAAGAAAGAAAATTCATGAAAGCGCAACAATGGGAAGATTTGATCTCAAGGAAACACAATGACTTTTATTTCGTCCAATGGGCCGCCTATGAAGATAATTACTTCACTGCACTTTTCCTAACCTCTCCTGAAAAAGCAAGCGCCTCCTTCCATAGAGAAGGACCAGAAGAAAACCCTTATTTTTTTCTCTCGGTGAGCTCTCCTCATAGGGTTTATATAGGGCCTAAAGATTTCGATATTTTAAATGAGTTCGGCTACGGAACGAAAAGACTAATAAGGTTCGGATTTTTTGGGGTTATCTCTGAAATCCTCCTCAGAGCCAGTAAATCCATCTATAAACGAATCCCTAACTGGGGTATCGCTATCATAATCCTCACTTTTATTATCAAGATTATCTTTTTCCCCTTAACCTACAGTAGCATGCGCTCCATGTCCAAGATGCAGGAACTCCAGCCTAAGATCAAAGCTCTGAAATCCAAATACAAAAAGGCCAAACAGGATATCGCTCAGCGCCGCAAAATGAACGAAGAAATTATGAAACTCTACAAACAGCACGGTATCAACCCGGCTGGAGGCTGCTTACCCCTGCTCATCCAAATACCAGTCTTCTGGGGATTCTTCCGGCTGCTGGTTGTAGCGATTGAATTCAGGCACAGTCCGTTCATTTTTTGGATAAAAGACCTTTCGGTGAAGGACCCATTCTATGTCACTCCAATCCTGATGGGCATCACTCAATTCATAAGCCAGAAGATGACCCCTACATCTGCTGACCCCACTCAGGCAAGGATGATGCTCCTCATGCCTGTTATCATGACTATCTTCTTTATGAATTTTCAAAGCGGCCTTGTTCTTTACTGGCTGACTAACAACGTCCTCCAAATCGGCCAGCAATACATAATGAACCGCTTGAGGCAAAAGAAAAAGAGAGAATCTCATGGCAAAGGAAGAAAAAAGTAATAAAGAAAAAGAGTTCAAAGGAAAAAATTTAGACGAAGTCATAGGACACGCCGAACACGCTCTCAAGCTCCCCCGGAGCAAAATTAACTATGAAATTGTTGCAGAAAAAACAAAGCTCTTCGGAATCAAGAGCAAAGAGATCGTAATCCGCGCCTGGCCTAAAGAAGAACCGGAAGAAAATCCTGTGGCTCAATTCCTCGATAAGATCTTGTCTCGCCTGCCTCTTGAAATAAGCTACCAGATAAAAAGAAAAACCGATATAATCTATCTCATTTTTGAAGGAGAGGACAAACATTTTCTTCTGCGGAAAGACGGATCACTGCTCCAGGCATTTCAACATATCCTTAACAAAATCTCTCCCCAAAAAGTCCAAGCCGACTGCGAATTTTATAGAAAAAGAAAGGAAAAGCAGCTGAGGGAATATGCTCAGAGTATTGCCCAACATGTCCACGAAACAGGAAAGGATGAAGTCCTGGATATGATGAATCCTTATGAAAGAAGAATCGTCCATATCGCTGTGAATCAAGTTTCAGGAACAACGACTGAAAGTATAGGAAATGGATTTCTGAAAAGAATCAAGATTTTCCCAACCAAGAACGAAGCTAAACAAAGCAAATAAAGGGGACAGGCTACTTTTTCTGTAAATAAAAGAACAATCTCTGCTTGAAAATGGGGCCTGGCCCCATTTTTACGCTCTTTACGTTTTATGCTTCACGTTTTATTATATACGAGTTATGGATGAAGACACGATCATTGCTATCTCGACCCCCCTGGGATACGGCGGGCTTGGCATCGTCCGCCTCAGCGGGAAAAAATCCCTTTCGATAGCCAAAAAAATATTCAAGCCGAAGAAAAACAAGGCCCAAATCCTTCCTCGCCGCCCCATACTGGGAAACCTGTATCATTTTGAGCAGAAGGAATTCTTCGAAGAAGCCTACTTGACTTATATCCCTTCCCCACACACTTATACCAGGGAAGATGTGGTGGAGATAAGCTGTCATGGAAGTCCTGTAATCCTCGAAGAAGTTGTCCGGCTCGGTGTAAAAGCCGGAGCTAGGCATGCAAAACCCGGAGAGTTCACTCTTCGGGCTTTTCTTAGCGGAAGAATCGACATTCTCCAGGCTGAAGCCATAAGCGACATCATCCAAGCCCCGTCATACGAACAGGCAAAAATATCCTTTGGCCAGCTCGATGGAAGCCTTTCCCAAAAAATAGCCGCTCTTCGAAGCCAGATTATCCTACTTCTTTCTCAAATAGAAGCCAGCATTGAATTCCCGGAGGAGGGACTCCGAATCTCAACAAAGCAGATATCAAAAACAATGGAAAAAGCTATTCATTCCTTAAGACAGCTTGTAGAAAGCTATAATCTGGGAAAAACGCTTTCCGAAGGCCTAAAATTAGCCATAACAGGAAGAAAAAACGTGGGCAAATCCACTTTATTTAATTCACTTCTACAAAAAGAAAGGGCGATTGTCACCCCTTATCCTGGAACGACCAGAGATTACTTATGCGATAAATTAAACGTAAATAGTTCCATTTTTACCCTTATCGACATGGCCGGGTTGGGTAGCCCTCTTCACGCGGCAGAGAAAGAAGGGATAAAAAGAGGAAAAATACTCGCATCTCAAGCTGATGGAGTGCTCCTTCTGCTTGATTCTTCTCAAGGCGAATGCGCTGAAGATTTCAAGCTGATCAAAAAATATAAAAACAAAAAAACCATTCTCCTCTTTAATAAGATTGACCTTCCTCAAAAAATGAGCAAAAAAAACGTTAAAAGCCAAGCAGAATCTCTACCTGCGCTTGAAATATCAGCATTAAAAGGAACGAACTTAGGGAAGCTAAAAGAGATGATCTATGAGCTTTTTGTCCCTAACAAGAAGCAGGGGGCAGAGGTTATACTTCATCTGCGGCAAAAACTCCTGCTTGAGGAGATACTCGGCTGTTTGATTGACGGCCTCCCCCTCCTTAAAGAAGGCTATCCCGAAGAAATTTGTGCTGAAGAAATCCGAAAGGCAATCCCCTTAATCGGCCAGCTTACTGGAGAGATTCGCACGGATGATATCATCGAGGGTATTTTCAGCAGATTCTGTGTAGGAAAATAGGGCAAAATATGAATTTTGTGGATGAATACGATGCAATCGTGGTCGGCGCTGGTCACGCCGGATGTGAAGCCGCCTACGCAACCGCCACCATGGGTCTTGAAACATGCCTCATCACCATCCATCTCGAAACAATCGCTCAGATGTCATGCAATCCTGCTATAGGAGGACTGGCCAAGGGGCATTTAGTCCGCGAGATAGATGCCTTGGGCGGCATAATGGGCCTTCTGGCCGATGAGACAGGGATACAATTCAGGCTGCTGAATAGAAGCCGGGGTGGAGCAGTCCAAGCACCAAGGGCGCAATCTGATAAGGCTCTCTACAGGCTGACCATGAAAAACTGGTTGGAAAAAGTCCCGAATTTGACGCTTTTCCAGGGGGTTGTAACAGAAATTCTTACAAAAGATAAAAAAGTGCAAGGAGTTAAGACTCTGGAAGGGAACAGGCTGTTGGCTAAAGCTATTATCCTGACCCCGGGAACATTCTTGAACGGCCTCATCCACATAGGCCTCCACAACTATTCCGCAGGAAGAGCAAACGAGCCTGCTTCACATGAGCTCAGCGAAAATTTGAAGAAATTAGGGCTGAAATCCTTTCGCTTGAAAACAGGCACTCCGATGAGGCTCCATGAACAAACCATAGACTGGAGTAAGTTTACCGCTCAACCAGGAGATAAAAAGCCTGTTCCTTTTTCTTTTCGTACTCAAAAAGACCTAAAAAACCAAATCCTCTGCCATATAGGATATACAAACCAAAAAACCCATGAAGTTATCAGAAAAAATCTGGATAAATCTCCTCTATACAGCGGAAAAATTACTGGCGTGGGACCGCGTTATTGTCCTTCGATCGAGGACAAAGTTGTCAAATTTCCCCATCATCAAAGACATCAATTTTTCCTTGAGCCTGAAGGCCTAGATACAGCCGAGATCTACGTTAACGGGATCTCCTCCAGCCTTCCTCTTGAAGCCCAGAAGAAAATCCTTAAAAGCATCCCTGGGTTGGACCAGGCAAAAATATTGAGGCCAGCTTATGGCATTGAATACGATGCAGTTGCTCCTACTCAATTAAACCGCTCTCTGGAAACAAAGAACATTAAGAATTTGTTCTTAGCCGGCCAGATCAACGGAACCTCTGGGTACGAAGAAGCAGCTGCCCAGGGCTTGATGGCCGGCATAAATGCTTCTTTGAAGATAAAAAAGAGGAAAGATTTCATCCTGGGGCGGGATGAGGCGTATATAGGGGTGCTCATCGATGATCTTGTCTCAAAAGGAGTTGAGGAGCCTTATCGTCTGTTCACATCGCGCGCTGAATACAGGCTCCTCCTTCGGATTGACAATGCAGATAAAAGGCTGACTCATTACGGACACAAATACGGGCTCATTAATGAAGAAGATTATCAAGCTTACCAAAAAAAACAGGATAGGATAGAGCTAGCTATGCATTTTCTCCAGGAAGAAAAAATAATAACAGAGAATAAAGAAAAGCTGCGGCTTATAGACCTGCTAAAAAAACCTGAAGTGAAATTCAAAAATGTGGTAGAATATAAAAAATTCAGTGGGCTTTTAACTGATGAAGAAATCCGACATGTCGAGTCAGAGGTGAAATACGAGGGCTATCTGAGAAAACAAGAGAAAGAAATTGTCAGAATTAAAAAAATCGAGGGAGAGAAAATCCCAGAAAATACAAATTTCAGAAAAATACCTGGATTGACAAGGGAAGTAATGGAAAAATTGGAGGAAATTCGGCCTCAGACCATAGGAGAGGCAAAAAAAATCCCTGGAATAACTCCTGCAGCTACCATGAACCTCCATGTCTACTTAAACATTCAAAAGAGAAAATCAGGAAAAGGCGAAATGTTCCACGTGAAACACTAAAGAACGATGAATAAGATTATAGCCATAGCCAACCAAAAGGGCGGAGTAGGAAAAACAACAACCGCGATCAACCTTGGTGCTTCTTTAGCCTTAAATAAGAGAAAAGTCCTGGTTGTGGACTTAGATCCTCAAGGAATGGCTACATCTGGCCTTGGAAAGAAAAAAGAGAGCAAAAAGGGGATCTACCAGGCTCTGATGAACGGACAGGAAATGATGGATTTTATCCAGCCCACCGAACTCGATAACCTGTATATCTGTCCCTGCTCCCCTGAGCTGGTAGGAGTGGAGGCAGAACTTTATTCCAAAAATGATAAAGAAAGGAAGCTGCAGCAAGCCTTGAATAATACGAAGAAATACTATGATTTCATTCTAATCGATTGCCCTCCTTCGCTGAGCTTTTTGACTATTAATGCTCTCACCGCTGCTGACTCAGTTCTTATTCCCGTACAATGCGAATTTTTCTGTATGGAAGGCATCCCGGAACTCCTGCGCATCTATGATGAGGTTCGCACTCATTTGAATCCATCACTTTCCATCGAAGGAATTCTTTTGACTATGTTCGACGAACGCACAAACCTTGCTAAACAGGTTGCAGCAGAGGTTAAACGTTCTCTAAAAGGTATCATCTTCGAGGTCATTATTCCTCGAACAGTAAGGCTCGCCGAAGCCCCGAGTTTTGGCAAACCTATCCAGCTTCACGACAAAAAATCAAAAGGAGCAGAGGCGTATCACAATTTAGCGCAGGAGATGCTACAGATATGACAAGGAAAGCTTTAGGAAAAGGATTAAAGGCGTTTATCCCTGAAGAGTATGGAATACTAAAAGAAGAAAGGTACGCTGATTTAGAAATCGAACAACTCAAGCCGAATCCTCTCCAACCTAGGCTGAAATTCGACAAAGAATCTATTGATGAGCTGGCTCGCTCGATAAAAGAATCCGGAGTTCTCCAGCCTGTTATCGTTGTGCCTGAAGGAAATCATTACAGAATTGTTATTGGGGAAAGGAGGTGGCGCGCAGCTCAAAAAATTGGCCTGCGAAAAATTCCATCTCTCATCCGTTCCATGCCCAAGGTGCAGCAGCTCGAGACATCCCTCGTGGAAAATCTCCAAAGGGAAGATCTTAATCCTTTGGAAATAGCCTTGGCCTATCAGAAATTAGCTCAAGAGCTGGACTATACTCAACTGGAAATCGCAGAAAAAGTCGGAAAAGACAGGACCTCTGTTGCCAATTATCTGCGTCTTCTCAACCTTCCCAAAGAAATCCAGGATAATCTGGCCAAACGCAAGATTTCTATGGGTCACGCCAGAGCCTTGATTCCTCTTGAAGATCCCAAGCTCCAAATTTCCGTCGCTCGCCAAATCATTCAAAAACAACTTTCTGTCCGCGATGTCGAAAATATGATCCAGAAGCTCAAACAGGCTGTTCCCAGCCCAAAAAGGCACACGCCCGATCCCAATCTTAAGGCTCTTCAAGAAGAATTGGTCAAGCTGTTGGCAACGAAGGTCTCGATCTCGGGAAGCCAGAAAAAAGGGCATATAAAAATCTATTATTTCTCTGCTGACGAATTAAACAGAATATATGAAAAAATCAAGGAGTGAATCTATGGACGAAAAGACAATAGACGAAAATAAGCTCACTGGCTTCTTCGATAAAGACACTGAAATTAAAGGTGATTTATTTTTTGAGGGTTCTTTCCGGATTGACGGGCGTTTTACAGGAAAAATAGAGTCTGATTCTGTCCTAATCGTAGGGGATAACGGAAATGTCGATGCAGACATAAAGATTGGCAATATTATCATAAACGGCGAGGTAAAGGGCACTATAGAAGCTAAGGAAAAAGTCGAAATAAACGCCAGCGGAAGAGTAATCGGTACAGTCATAACACCCAGACTAGCAGTGGAGGAAGGGGCTTATCTTGAGGCAAACTGCCAGATAACAAATCAAGTTTCTCTGCGAGGGGCAGAAGAAAAAGCAGAAGAGGTTATCCAACAATTACCCGAGAAAAAACCTGATTCGGGATATCAAAGTTGAAACTGGCTACAGGAGTCATCCCCGCTCGTTATCAATCTCAGCGATTCCCTGGAAAACCCCTAGCTCTCATCCAGGGAAAGCCGATGATCCAAAGAGTATACGAGCAGGCACGAGAAGCAAGGTTCCTCGAACGTCTCATCATAGCCACTGATGATGAGAAAATTTTAAAGGTTGCTTCAGGTTTTGGAGCAGAAGTCCAGATGACATCTCCGTTGCATAATTCCGGGACGGAACGAGTTGCGGAAGTTGCAAAGCAGATAAGAACTTCGATTGTTATCAACATTCAGGGAGATGAACCTCTCCTGAGAGGGGAGATGATAGACGACCTGGTTAAGGCTTTGCAGGATGAAACCATCCCGATGGCTACTCTTGCGGCCAGAGAGAAAGATATGGACCTCCTTTATGACAACAACGTTATCAAGGTCGCCGCGGACAGGGAAGGCTTTGCCCTCAATTTCTCGCGTTCTCCTCTTCCTCTCGAAGCCCCAGATTATTTCCTGCAGCACATAGGAATTTATGGTTTCCAAAAAGAATTTCTCCTTGCTTTATGCAAGATGCCGCCATCTAAGTCAGAAAAAGAAGAAAATCTGGAGCAGCTTAGAGCTGTTGATAACGGCTACAGAATAAAAATTATCGAAACCCAATTTTCTACCTTGAGTGTTGACTCTCCTCAGGATATAATCAGGGTTGAAAAATTCTTGGACGACGGAGCAAATGACTAAGTTTATCTTCATCACAGGGGGGGTACTATCCACATTGGGTAAAGGAGTTGCCGCAGCTTCTATCGGCAGGCTGATTGAAAGTCACGGCTACAAGATAACTATCCAAAAATTCGATCCTTATCTTAACGTGGACCCAGGAACGATGAATCCCTTCCAACATGGAGAAGTGTATGTCACTGATGATGGAGCTGAAACAGACCTTGACCTGGGGCATTACGAACGGTTCACCTCAACAAAGACGACCAAGGCTCATAACTGGACAGCTGGAAAAATTTACGAGTCTATCATAAAAAAAGAACGAAAGGGAGAATTCCTCGGTAAAACTGTTCAGGTGATCCCCCACGTCACTGACGCCATAAAAGACGCTTTTTACTCGGTAGCTGATAAAAACGATATAGTTATCGTTGAAATAGGCGGTACTGTCGGAGACATCGAAAGCCAGCCTTTCCTCGAAGCAATAAGACAGATGAGGCTTTCTCTTGGGCCTGACAATACCCTTTTTATGCATCTGACTTTGGTCCCTTTTATCAAAACATCTGGGGAACTCAAAACAAAGCCGACTCAACACAGTGTGCGCGAGCTACAAGCCGTAGGAATTCAGCCTGACATAATTCTCTGCCGAACGGACAGGTCTCTTAACAAGGATATAAAGGCTAAAATTTCCCTGTTTACTAACGTGCCCTTTGAAGCCGTTATAACTGCCAAAGATGTGGATAATATCTATGAAGTTCCACTTGTTCTGGCCCAAGAAGCGCTGGATAGCATTATTCTCAAACAGTTTAAACTTGACCAGAAGAAAAGGCGCCTTGGGCCATGGAAAGCCCTGGTGGAAAGCATGAAAAATCCCAGGGATGAGGTCGATATTGCCCTTGCGGGTAAATACGCAGATCTTCATGATTCTTATTTCAGCCTGAAACAGGCTTTAGACCATGGAGGTATCGCTCACCAGCTTAAAGTCAGCATATCCTGGATAGAGGCCGAGGATTTAGAAAAAGGAAAGCCCGAGAGAATCTTGGGCGGAGCAGATGGGATTCTTGTTCCAGGTGGTTTCGGCGTGAGAGGAATCGAAGGTAAGATCAAAGCTGCTAAATATGCTCGAAAGAATAAGGTTCCCTTTTTCGGCATTTGCTTAGGCATGCAGGCCGCGGCCGTAGAATTTGCCCGAAATGTCGCCTCGCTCGACAATGCTAACAGCACAGAATTTAATCCCAAAACTCCCCATAAAATCTTCTTTAAGTGGAGGGAATTGAAAGGAATAAAAGACCTGGGAGGCACTATGAGGTTGGGTAAGTTCCTCTGTCGCCTCGAAAAAGGTTCGTTCGCTGAGAAAGCATACGGCAAACTGAACATTTATGACCGCCACCGGCATCGGTACGAGTTCAATCCTGAATACGAAGAAATCTTAGCCAAGGCGGGTCTTTTCATCTCAGGAAAAAACCCAGATCATAATTTGGTGGAAATTATCGAGATCAAGAATCATCCTTGGTTTCTAGGGTGCCAGTTTCATCCTGAGTTTACATCTAAACCCTTAAAACCTCATCCTCTTTTCAAAGCTTTTATTGGAGCAAGTTATGCCTATCGTCTCAAGAGAAATACTCATAAAAGAAAAAGTTAAAATAGGCGGGGCCAATCCCTTTTTCCTGATTGGCGGTCCGTGTGTGATTGAAAATAAGGACCATGCTTTTTTTATGGCAAAAGAAATAAAAAAAATATGCGAAGCTCTCAAAATTTCGTTTATCTTTAAAGCCTCTTACGACAAAGCAAACCGCTCTTCAATATCTTCCTACAGAGGACCGGGTATAGAAAGAGGTTTAGAAATCCTGCGTACTATAAAAGACGAGCTTGGCGTTCCTGTCCTCTCCGATGTTCACGAAACAAACCAGGTCGAGAAGGCTGCCCAGGTGCTGGATGTCATCCAGATTCCGGCTCTGCTCTCCCGGCAGACAGATTTGATAGTCGAGGCTGCTAAAACTCAAAAACCACTTAACCTCAAGAAAGGACAGTTTTTATCTCCTCAAGAAATGAAAAATGCTGTGGAAAAAGCCACCAGCCAGGGAAATGAAAAACTAATCATCACTGAAAGAGGAACCTTTTTCGGTTATAATAACTTGGTTTTCGATATCCGATCCATTCCAATCATGAAGAGATGGGGATTTCCCGTTGTCATAGATTCCTCGCATAGCGTTCAAAAGCCTGGCGGCGAGGGAAGCTCCTCAGGGGGAGAGACTGAATTTATCCCTTACAAAGCAAGGGCAGGCGTAAGCGTTGGCGCGGACGGAGTATTTCTTGAAGTCCACGATAATCCTTCNNGCATAAAGCAGGCAATAGAAATAGACACGAATAATAATCAAGCGTAAGGAATAATAAGAGCCATGACAAAAAATGATATCATTCGAACCGCTAAATATGTTCTGGAGACAGAAGCAAAAGCAGTCAAAACCTTAGCTTCCAGACTTGATGAAAGCTTTGCAGATGCAGTTGAGCTTCTTTTCCAGACACAGTCGCGAGTCATAGTCACCGGCATGGGAAAATCAGGCCATGTAGGCCGGAAAATCGCCGCCACCTTGGCCAGCTGCGGCACTCCGGCTATTTTTATCCACCCCGCTGAAGCTGGACACGGAGACCTGGGTATGATTCTCAAAGAGGATATTCTCATAGCTATCTCTTACAGCGGAGAAACGAGCGAGCTCGTTGATCTCTTGGATTTCGTGAAAAGAACTGGAATAAAGCTCATCAGCATCACAGGCGATAAAAATTCAAAATTAGCCAAGTACAGCGATATCGTCTTGGAGGCGAAGGTCGAAAAAGAAGCTGAGCCTAACAGCATGATTCCCACAGCCAGCTCTACCGCTGCCCTGGCGATGGGGGATGCTTTAGCTATCGCCTTGATGAAGAAGAAGGGATTCGGAGCCAAAGATTTCGCTTTTGTGCATCCTAGAGGAGAAGCCAGGAAAAAGCTCCTCAAGATTAAAGATCTAATGCACAAGGGAAGAGAGATCGCCCGGGTGACTCAAAAGACTCCGATGAATGCTGTCCTTGCGGAAATGACCAAGAAAAAATTAGGAATGACGTGTGTTATCGACGAACAGGAAAAGCTTGTGGGAATTATAACAGACGGCGATCTAAGGCGGTTGATCCAAAAATTCGATAAGAGTTTATTGCAAAAGACCGCTCAAGATTGCATGACTCCAAATCCAATAACGATCGACAAACAGGATTTGGCCACCAAAGGACTAAACGTCATGGAAGAGAACAAAATAACTTCCCTAATCATCAAGAATAAAAAGGGGGAAATCGAGGGAATCATCCATCTCCATGATTTATGGCGAACAGAGATGTTCTGATGAAAGATAAAGAGCGAGCCCGCAAGATAAAAATGATCATCATGGATGTGGACGGCACACTCACTGACGGAAGCCTCCTTCTCCTTCCTGACGGAGAGGAACTCAAAGCATACAATGTCAGGGACGGGACAGGAGTTTTGCTCGCTCGCATGGCGGGCCTGAAGACAGGTATCATCACCGGAAAAATATCAACCTCTCTGAAAAAAAGGGCTGAAAAGCTGAAAATCATGGAACTTTACGAGGGAGTTCTTGATAAAAAAAAGGTCCTGCTGGAAATCCTAGAAAAAAACGAACTCCAACCGGAGGAAGTCGCCTACATAGGCGATGATTTAGGAGACCTTGAGGTCATTAAATTTGTAGGGTTGGCTGGCGCTGTGGCAGATGCACACCCAGAGATAAAAAAGCACAGTCATTTTATCTGCGGCAATCCTGGAGGGAGAGGGGCAGTACGGGAATTCATAGAATTCATTCTTGATGCCCAGAACAGATGGCCGACCGTCGAAGCCAGCCTAAAAGATTTTGTTAAGCTTAAGGAAAAAATATAAAAATAACAATATAATCAGCCGAGCGATAACCAGTTGCAGTATTCTTAGTCAGCTGGAGGATAAGGTGAAATTAAAACCTGAAATCTTCAGAGAGTACGATATAAGAGGGGTTGTAGATAAAGATTTAACTCAAGACACTGTGGAATTGATAGGAAAGGGAATAGGCACCTATTTTCGCCAGCACGAAAGAAAAGGAGTGGCCCTGGGAAGAGACTGCCGGCTCAGTTCTCCTCTGTTTTCTGAAGCTCTATCCAGGGGCCTTCTCTCAACAGGGTGCGAGATCGTGGAGCTCGGCGTTATCCCGACTCCCCTTCTTTATTTCGCCATCTATCACAAAAAAATGGAGGCGGGAGTGATGCTCACCGGCTCCCACAACCCTCCTGAATATAACGGCTTCAAAATCATGGTCGGAGAGGAAACACTCTACGGAAAAGACATCCAAAACATTTTCACCATCATTCAAAACAACGATTTCGTAAAAGAGGAAAGCATCTCCAGAAGAACTTACGATATTATTCCTGAATATAAAGACTATGTTGAGAAAAATATCAGTTTAGAAAAAAAACTGAAAGTTGTCGTAGATGCTGGAAACGGAACTGCAGGAGTCATAGCTTGCCCTCTTCTCAGAAACTTAGGATGTGAGGTCACTGAACTCTACTGTGAGATGGATGGCAACTTCCCCAACCATCATCCAGACCCAACTCTTCCTGAAGCCCTCGAAGACCTCATCAACGAAGTCACCAAGTCAAAAGCAGATTTGGGCGTGGCTTACGATGGAGACGGAGACAGGATCGGAGTCATCGATGATGAGGGGCACATCATCTGGGGCGACTTCCTCATGGCCCTCTTCTCGCAAGATATCCTTTCCCGAAATCCTGGAGCTCCTATCATCTCTGAAGTGAAAGCCTCAAAGGTTCTTTATGAAGAAATTAAAAAATTAGGCGGAAGACCTATCATGTGGAAAACCGGCCATTCCTTAATCAAGAAAAAAATAAAGGAAGAAAGAGCTCTTCTGGCGGGGGAGATGAGCGGCCATATCTTCTTCGCAGACAAATACTTTGGTTTTGATGATGCCATCTATTCTTCGGTGCGTCTGCTGGAACTCCTCTCTAGGTCAGAAAAAAAGCTATCACAGATGCTATCTGAACTGCCCAAGACCTACCATACGCCAGAAATCAGAGTTTATGCCTCAGATGAAGTGAAATTCAAAATAGTCGAGGAAGTAAAAAAAGAGCTTTCTCAAAGATACACCATCATCGACATAGACGGCGTCAGGGCAATTTTTCCTGATGGTTGGGGATTGGTTCGAGCTTCAAACACTCAAGAAGTCCTTGTTCTTCGTTTTGAAGGCGATACAGAAGAGGCCCTCAGGGGCATAGAAAAGGAAGTTAAAGCTGCTGTTGAGAATGCCATAAAAAGGTTAGAGCGTTCTTGAGCTTATTTAGAGAGTTCTTACTCAGGAATCATTCAGCTCGTAATAAATTTCGCCCATTCTTATGGCTGGAGCGATAATTCTTGCCTTATCCTTTATAACATAGAGTGAATCACTTAACCGGTTTTTTTATAGGAGATTAAGATGGATATTCGAGCAGTTATAATGGCCGGAGGGACCGGCACTCGATTCTGGCCGTTGAGCCGAAAGAAGAAGCCGAAGCAGTTTCTTCCTATTGTCAGCGACAAAACAATGATCGAAGAAACAGCCCACCGTCTTTTGGCCAAGATCCCTTCGAACAATATATACACAATTGCTACCTTTGAGCAGACTCAAGTTATCAGAGATCTCCTTCCAGATCTTCCTGAAGAGAATCTACTTGTAGAATCCCAAGGAAGAAACACAGCCCCTGCTTTGACGCTGGCCACAGCCTGGATTTATCTCCAGAATCCCAAAGCGGTCATGGCTGCCTTCCCTGCTGACCATATGATAAAGGATGCTCCTCTTTTCCTGAAAAAGCTCGAAGCTGGAGCCACAGCAGCCGCTAAAGGAGAAAACCTTATCACTTTTGGAATTCCTCCCTCATATCCGGAGACTGGGTACGGCTATATCCAATTTTCCCCCGAAAATCCCCTCAACTTTCAAGATGAGCCTTTTTTCCAAGTCCAGGAATTCAAGGAAAAACCCGAATATGAGCAAGCTAAGAATTTTTTAGAAGAAGGGAACTATTTCTGGAACTCAGGGATGTTTATTTGGCAGGCTGATATTTTCGCCCAAAAGCTTGAAAAGCATGCACCTTTGATGTTTACTTACTGGCAAAAGATTCTTGACGCCCTAAAAAACAAGGACGACGCCAAGATCGCCTCCATCTATGAAGAGATTCCTTCTATATCCATAGATTATGCTCTGATGGAAAAAGCAGAGGGCGTGTTGATGGGCAAAGGAACCTTTGGCTGGTCTGATGTTGGAGCTTGGTCTTCGTTAGCAGACATATGGCCTAAGGATAAAGAAGGCAATGCCCAGAGAGGAGAGAGCATTATTATAGATTCACAAAACTGCCTGCTGTATAATCCTCACAAATTAACGGCGCTTATCGGAGTTAAGGATATCATTGTGGTTGACACAGAGGATGCTCTTCTCATCACTCAAAAAAGTTTGGACCAGAAAGTAAAACAGATAGTAGAGAAAATAAAGCAAGAAGGCAAAGTTGAATATTTATAGAAGATGCGTTCTCCATGATAGAACTAAAGAAGAATGAGGCCAAGCTCAAAAGAGCGGTAGAACTGGCCAGGAAGCACAAAATCATTATCCCTACCTTCAAGCAGCTAAAAAATCCAAAACTTATTCCTACAAAAATAAAAGAAAAACTTAAGCATATCGGTCTGGAGGATATAAATCATTATAACCTGTTCAGAATCACCTGGAAGAATGATCCAGTTCCCAATGGAGGATTGTTCGGGAATGTCAATCTTATGGAAGTTCCTACAGAATTGACTGGAGTGGAGGCTCGGATCATTGCTCTTCTCGGCAAGTGGTTCCCTACAGGCTCTCATAAGGTTGGGGCAACTTTTGGATGCTTGGTTCCAAGACTCGTTACAGGACAATTTGATCCAACCCAGCAAAAAGCAGTCTGGCCATCTACCGGAAATTACTGTCGCGGTGGCGCGTACGTCGCAGCACTCCTTGGGTGTGATTCTATTGCAGTTCTGCCCGAAGAAATGAGCAAAGAACGCTTTGAGTGGCTTTCGTCGGTAGCGGGTGAAGTGATCAAAACACCCGGTGGAGAGAGCAACGTCAAAGAGATTTTTGATAAATGTTGGGACCTCCGTCAAGAAAGAAAAGATGTCATGGTTTTCAACCAATTCGACGAATTCGGAAACTATCTCTGGCATTACGCCATCACAGGAGAAGCAGCGTTAGAGGTCTTAAGAAAGGCTATGTCCAAGAAAGAACGCTTCGCGGGCTTCATCGCATCTTCCGGCTCTGCAGGAACGATATCTGGTTGCGGCGACTTCCTTAAGGAAACTTTCCCTGAAAGCAAGATCGCTGCGGCGGAAGCACTGCAGTGTCCCACCCTTCTTCTCAACGGCTTTGGCGGTCATCGAATCGAGGGAATCGGAGACAAACATGTGCCTTGGATTCATAATGTCCGTAACACTGATATGGTCATTGCTGTTGATGACAACGACTGCCTCAATTTGATCAGACTTTGCAACGAACCTTCTGGAAAATCTTTTCTAAAGAAACAAGGTCTTTCCGAAAGCACTATCAACTCGCTTCATCTTATGGGAGTTTCAAGCGCCGCCAATTTGCTGGCTGCTATAAAATTTTCCAAGTACTTTGAGCTCACTTCTAAAGACTTGATACTGACCGTTTTCACGGATTCCATGGATCTTTATAAAAGCCGTCTCAAAGAACTCAGAGCACAATACGGAAAATATTCAGAGCTCGACGCTTTAAAAGATTACAACCGTTCTCTTTTGGCCTTAAACATTAATCATATGCAAGAACTCAATTACTACGACAGGAAGCGCATTCATAATCTCAAATATTTTACCTGGATCGAGCAGCAGGGACGAGATGTCGATGAATTGAATGCCCAATGGTATGATTATCCTGATTACTGGAACAACATTCAATTAAAGCAAAATTATATAGATAACTTGATCGACCAGTTCAACACCAAGGCTTCCTTTCTTTAATTAAATTACATTTTCATTATTTTCTTCTTTTCCACCTCTCAAATCACCTTATTTAAGCTCTCAAATCCCCTTCTTTAAGATAGAATAAGCTACAAGAAAATCAAACCTTGTTT
>WVZK01000056.1:23656-30781 GCA_011772475.1 Candidatus Aminicenantota bacterium
AACATCAGTAACAATAGCTTTTAAGCCCCGTCTAGAAAATATAGTTTAACGTAATATTTAACAGAGGAAAAGACTTAAAAGCACTACAATTAATTTTCAATAAAAAAACATTGTAGTCAATGAGGCTACATGTCTAATTACTCTAGAAACAGGATATAGACAGAAATCGATGGGATTCTGAATTGAAATCAAACAAGTCATTTCAGCTTGTAAATTCTTACTTCTTTGAACACGGGCAAAAGGTCAAACAGGAAAAGACGTTAGCACGACGTGCGTTTGATTAGAAAAAATTACATTCTTATTTCACGTTGACAATAAATATATGCTCTGTTATAAGCTTCTCTTAAGAAAAGAAATACGAGAACTGGATACAGTATAGAACATGATATTCTTTGAGTCCTGATAAAGGCATCGTGCATGGGAATTGAATACTCGATTAAAACCTGCCAGATATTAGAGCGGCTTTTCCGAAATCAAAAAATCCATCGCCCCCAACGTATCAAGCGCTACGACCCCGGCACGGAGCTATCCTATGAAATAAAAGGAGTATCTCCAGCAAGGACAGGAAGGCTAAAGTTAGAAGTTGAAAAGTTTGTCGGCGGCGGTTACGCTGGCCAGGTTTATAAGGTAAAAGCTTTAGCCGTCGACGCTCCTGAAGGTCCGCCTGAAGGTCTTGATGTTGGTCATTCATACGCCATGAAAATTTTCGTCCCNNTAGGCTCTGAAGATGCGGTGGTAAACGTACTGGCCACTTTCGTTGATTCTGCACTCGGGAGCTGTGGTGAAATCAGCGAGTGGATAGAAGGGCGAATGTGGAGGTTCGAAGCCGATGACAATCTGGACGCAAGGCTTAAATGGAAAGTCGGAGACCCAGACGACGAGCTGGGTTCTCCTGAATATCGAGCGAAGAGAACCTTCTTAAAGCGGCTTGTAAAACTTATGCACGAAATGGGAGCTTTTGAACTCGCTCGTCAATACGAATGGTGGACCTGTAAAAGCCAACCCAATGCGCTCAAGCGGATAGCAAGTGATCCTAATCCTGCTAAGGGATATGTGGCTGTAGATTTCCGGGCAGGCCTCGCTCTTCTTCCTTTTGTTCCGATGAGCCCGGTTGATTTCAAGCTTATTTTCCAAGGGATCGCCCGAACTAGCTTTGTCCAGTTCGACCGCGGAAACATAGACAAACTCCAGAGTTTTATAAAAGCTAACTCTGAGACCTTTGCCGATATGAACCAAGCCATGCAGGAACTTAAGGAAACCGAAAGGACTTACCGCGATTCTCTTCCTGATGTCACCCACCATCACTTTAAATTGATTTACAGCTTTAAGCTTTGGTCTTCGATCTTGAAGAGCAACATAAAAGGCTTGAGAATTCGGAACATCATCGATGAAAAAACCTCGAATCGGCTGCTTAAAAAAAGATTTACGACCTTAATTTTTTACCTTCTGGGACTTATCCCCTTTTTGGGAAATTTCTTGCGAAAGCTATGGGGGCAAGAGGATTACCGTAAACATTACGGACGCCTGCTGACGAGTATTGACTATTTCCGTCGTGCTGTACGAGCCCGCATTGCTGAAACCCTTATCAACTGGCACCGCAGTGGGCGTGTCGATGAGAACCGCGCAAAGAGGTTGAGTGAGCATCCTGCGAGATTTTTCGCACACTTACCCCTTGCTGTCTTTCCGGCAAGGATGCACCGCTTTTTCTCTGATAGACGTTTCTTTTTGAAGTCGCTGGATTATATTTTTATAAGGCCCTTCCGTCTGTACTTTAAGGCCGAAGCTCGAGAACGCTGGCTGCGCGAGACTGTCTCCCGCGGGCAAAAGAGCGGAATGCTGAACAAGCAAGAAGCAGAACACATCGAATCCCAGATAAAGGAGCCCTTCATCCAGAAGTATCTTAAAAGCCTTGCTGTTCACGTTTGTACGGTTCCGGTGACTCAGATCGTTTCAGTGGCTGTGGCCTTTATCTACGTCAGGTTAAATCCAGAACTTTCATGGCAGCAGGCGATGTTACACGCAGGCATAATTCTAGGGCTTTTCCAGGTGACTCCTATCTCTCCTGGCTCACTTGTTCGAGGACTGTATGTATCCTTTCTTATTTTGCGCGAGAGAAACTTCAAGGATTACAATATTGCCTTCTCCCTGAGTTTCCTCAAATATATCGGTTATCTTGCTTTCCCGATCCAGATGGCTTATCGCTACCCAGAGCTTGCCCGCTTTATGGCCGGCCACTGGGCAACAGGAGCCGTGCATATTGTCCCTGTTTTCGGAGAGAGAGGTGCACTCCTGGAACATGTATTTTTTGATCTTTTTTACAACTATCCTCTTAATATCCGCCGACGAATGCGCCAACGCCGGAAGCTCCGCACTCCCTTAAAGCCAAGATCCTGGCATGTCCCCTTGTTCATGCTTGCAGGCGTCCTTGTTCTGGCGCTTTCCGATATAGTTTATTTCAATTTGACAGGGCGCATACCCACATTAGGAGACATTTGGTGGCTAGCAGTATTGGTCCCTGTTTTTGCAGCTGCAGCGGTGGCTGCTTTCGCTGGCGGGGCTTCTCTTTTGAAGCGAATGAAAATGGGTACGCTCACCGGAGTCATGATCGGTCTTCTTTACGCAGCCTCTAACACAATCCTGGATGGTTACTTGGCCCAAGAGGGGGGAAAGCTTCTTGTGTCTCCACAGCTGCTAGGCCAGATTGGGCTGACAGCGCTCTGGAGAATTTTTTTATTCATTATTTTGGCTATAATAGGAGTATTTATAGCCGAAACAAGACCATTAAAACCAACATCTTCTGTTTCTTCTCGATAAACATATATTCAAGAGATTAAGCTAAACCGCGGTGTATTCAACGAGACTATTCTTCCTCATAATTCCTTGCATCAAGCCTCTTATTGAGGACAATTAGTGGTCCAGGCAGCGAAACAAAGCAACGAAAGCTCAATAATCAGCTAAGAAACATAACCCAAGAATAAACTTTCCCTATTTATTTGATGTGTTTAGTAGAATATTATGATATAATAAACATAAAAAGGACGCAGACCATGAAGCTTCGCTTTATATACTTAAAAATTCTAGGATTATGTCTCTTCTTCATGATTGTTGCTGGGAGTTTTTTATACTGCAAATCAATAAACACAAATTCAGATCAAGGTAGAGAAAAGGATTATATTTCGCAATCAGTCAAGACGAAATTCAGAGGATTCAAAACCAATCTGAACAAGCGGTCAATAGATTTAGACCTTATCCTTGATGGCGGACCAGGAAAAGATGGCATCCCCGCCATCAACAATCCTAGATTTGTCAGCATCAGTGAAACAAAAATTAAGGATGACGTACTTGGTGTTCTTGTCGACATTAAGGGGAAGAAGCGCTATTATCCGTACAACATTCTTGTTTGGCATGAAATAGTCAATGATTCTTTAAACGGCATGGATATCGTTGTCACTTTCTGCCCTCTATGTGGCTCAGCTATTGTTTTTAACGCGAATCTGAACGGAGAGAAACTACTATTCGGGGTAAGTGGGAAGTTATACGAATCTAATATGCTGATGTACGACAAGAGAACTGAATCGTTGTGGTCTCAATCGAGAGCAGAGGCTGTTGTCGGAGATTACACCGGTAAAAAACTCGAGCTGGTTCCGATGCAGCTGATGCGATTCTCTGAATTAAAGACAAAGTATCCTGAAACACAGATCTTAAGCGAGAAAACAGGATATTTTAGAGATTATTCGCTCTATCCCTACGGAGATTATGATAGCAATGAGCAACTTTACTTTCCTGTTAGCGTTCAGGACACCAGATTTCAAGCTAAGGAAATCATGTATGTTTTTAACCTGTACGATAAGTCAGTTGCTTTTCCGGCTGACAAGTTGGGCGAAACAAGAGTAGAAAAAATCATCGAGGGAAAGACTGTCGCGGTTGAAAGACAGGGAGGAGAAATAAATGTCTATGTGGATGGCAAACTTTTGCCAGGGTATTATGAAATGTGGTTTTCTTGGGCAACCCACCATCAGAAGAACGGCATTGTCTGGAAAATGAAGTAGGCACTAAAAAGGACCCTCCGTTTGCTAAAAGCATAAAAAAGCGAAAATAGAGACAAATCAGCTAGTAAAAAATAAGACCAACAAAGGAGATTGAAAATGAGCAAAGAAGGTTGGGATGAAGTATACAGAATGCATAAACTGCATGAAATCCCCTGGCATTCAAGTCAGCCGGATAGAAATCTGGTCACATTAATTCGAGAAAACAAGATAAAAAAGGGCTCAGTTCTGGATATGTGCTCTGGTGATGGAACAAATTCCATTTACCTGGCCTCGAAGGGATTCAAGGTCGTCGGGGTTGATATCTCGCCAAAAGCTGTAGAGATTGCCAAGGAGCGATGCAAAAAAAGAAATGTTGTGTGCGATTATTCTGTAGGCGATATTCTAAAAATAAAGCCTGATAAGAAGTATGATTTTATTTTTGACAGAGGATGCTTTCACCATATTTCAGACAAAAATAAAACAAAATATGCCAGGCTGGTTAATAGATTATTAAAAAAGAAGGGCAAGTTCTTCCTGTTATGTTTCAGCGACAGGAATCCGCCCTTCGCCAAGAATCTCTCTAAAAAAGATATAATCGGCTATTTTTCTGATTATTTCAATATTCTTTTTATCAAGGATTCTGTCCACAAAGAACCAGATACTGAGAACAAAAGATACCTGTATGCGGTTTTCATGGAAAGAAAAAAATAAAATATTCTTATTGCCTGTCTGAATAATTCGTATATCCGTTATAACTCGTTGCTAAAGCACAGGTTTTGGGAATTAGCCGCAGTGACCATTTAAGATTTAGCCTTCGGAATTCGCTCTTCGAGGGCACCCTACGGAGTAGGGCGTCGAGGAAAAAAGTGGGGCCTGGCCCCATTTTTTAGCGAGTATGTCTGAGCGGAGCGAGTTAGGCAGACGCCGAGAAGAGCGAATAGAGAATGGCGTTAAAAATCTGAAGGGAGCCAGGCTATTTCCCAAAACCTCTTCTACAAGCGGAAAGGAAATGCTTACTTTCCTGTTTCCTTTTTGGGCGTGGGAGGAGGAATCGTGATATCAATTACGTTAACTTCCCCCAGGGATGCCAGAGGCTTGTCAAAGTCCTCCTCTTTCCCGACTACCAAAATTTGAACCTCATCTGGACGGAGGTATTTCTTTGCCACACGCAGGACATCTTCTTTTGTGACTTTCTCCACCCCCTTCTTAATCGTGTCCATAAAATCCAGAGGATAACCGAAGAAAGCATAGGTCATCAAACGATTTACTATTTTTGCCCGGCTGTCAAAATTAAAGACATAAGAATTCAGGTATTCATCCTTGGCCCTGGCCAACTCTTCGCCGCTGACTTTCTCCTCTCTAATTCTTTTTAGCTCCTTGAGCATTAATTCTATGGCGTATACGGTGGATTCTGATTTGGTTTGAGCTCCACATCTAAAAATTCCAGGAACCTGATAATTTGCTCCATAATAACCCCATACACTATAAGCTAGTCCTTCATCCGTTCTTATTATCTTGAACATTCGGTCCCAAGAAAGAATGCTGTTCATCACACTCAAGGCAGGGTAATCAGGGTTGTTCATCAGACCGCCGATGTGGCCGAGCATGATGTTAGACTGGTTGACATCTGGCTTATTGATATAATTTATCTTGTATTGATATTCATAACTGACCTTGGGCAGAGCAGGGACCTCGGCTTCTGTTTTTTTCCATTTTCCTAGAGATTTTTTTATCTTAGCCACCATATCCTTTGGGCTGAAATCTCCCCATACTGCCATGATGGTGTTATTCGGGAAAAAATATTTATGGTAAAAATCAATAATGTCCTGCCTAGTTATAGCCTCAATGGTGTCATATTCAGGATGCCGAGCATAGGGACTGTCTTTGCCGTAGATTAATTTCTGGTACTCGCGGTATGTTATCTGCCCTACGTCATCATTTCGCCTGGAGATAGCTGTCTTTTCCCGGATTTTTTCTAATTCAATCTTGTCTTCTTGAAAAGCAGGATTCATCAAGATATCCGCCAGGATTTCTAGGGCCCTGTCTATATCTTCCTTAAGAACAGAAACCATTATGTATCCTGAAGTCAAACCAATACCCGTAGAGACATAGGCTGCCATGGTCTCTAATTCCTTATCGATTTCGTCCCCTGTCATGGACGTGGTCCCGCCAGTGCGGAGCACTCGCCCTGTAATAGACGCTAGTCCGATTTTTGGGGGAAATTCAAAAACAGAGCCCAGGCGCACCATGGCCCGTATATCTATAGTCGGATACTCATGATCCTCGACCAAAAAAAGCTCCAGCCCGTTTTCCAATTCAACTCTCTCGATCTCTGGCATCTTAATAGGATTCAGCGGGGGAAAGATAAACTTATCCTTGGGGCTCTTCTGAGCATATACAGAAGTCCCACAAAAAAGAACCGAAAGAAATAAAGCTATAAAAAGAATGGTTAATTTTCTGTGTTGTTTCATTGTCCTTTCCTTCCTAGGCAATAAATTTATTATACTCATGTCTTCTTCCCCGAGGTTTATTTTTCAGGAACAATCTCACCGACTGTCCTCTGTTTCTTGATCAAGTATTTGTTGGCAACATTCTTGACTTCCTCTGGAGTAACAGCTCTGATCTGGTCTATTTGGTCAAAGGCTGCATCAAAACCTCCAAGAACAACCTCAGCATAAGTCAGCATGGCAGCCATGTCTTCATTCGACTTCATCTCATTCAATAACCTCCTAACAGTACCTCTTTTAAATTTAGTTAATTCCTCTTGTGTCACCAGCTCCTTTTTCACTTTTTCAATTTCTTCATCAATCAGTTCCAAGCACTCAGCTGAAGTATGACCACTGGCAGGGATGACATAGAAGGCCATGAGATTTGAATACTTCTCACCTGGAAATCCGTTGAAGCTCATTACATTAACTGCCACCTTTTTGTTTTTTACTAGAAGCTCGTAGAGCCTTGAGGACCGACCCTGGCCCAAAATATTGGCCAACGCTTCCAAGGGAATATTGTCCTTATGGCGATAGCTCGGACGGTGATAACCAATAAGCATCATTGGCTGGGATTTTGCCTCGACGACAACTCTCCGTTCTCCCCACTG
>WVZK01000056.1:30830-74919 GCA_011772475.1 Candidatus Aminicenantota bacterium
ATAGTACTTCTTGAAGTATTGTTCTACATCTCGGCGTGTGATATTTTCCAGATCTGACATATGACCAATGACTGAATGTCCGTAGGGATGAGCTTTAAAGGCGGTTGCAAAAAAATCTTCAAACAATCTCCCTGTTGGCCGAGTCTCTACGCGAAGCCTTCTCTCCTCTATAACAACATCTCTTTCTTTGAAAAACTCACGAAAAACCGGATTACCAAAACGATCTGACATCATGGCCATCCAGAATTCCACCTTGTTGGAAGGCAGGCCGTCTATGTATTGCGTGGCATCATTATTGGTATAGGCATTAATCACACGGTCGCCTTCTTTCAATAACATGTTGTCAGCTTCACTGGTAACTACATATTCCTTGGCTTCTATGAGCAAAGCCTCGAAGCTCTTTTCCATCGTTTTAAGCTTCTTGGCGTCCGGCGCAGCTTTGGCCTTCTCTTCTTTTATCTGGTCAAAAAGGGCATCCAACTCGTCGAGTATCTTTTTTTCTGCCTCGTAGTCTTTTGTTCCCACAATCTTTGTGCCTTTGAAAGCCATATGTTCCAAGAGGTGAGAAATGCCTGTTATCCCATACGATTCATTGGCACTTCCCACATCCGCATANNGTATGCACTTTTATCCGGCTTTTTATAGCATCAAAACTCTGAGCAACAAGAGAGAGATTCAAGGCTGTGATGACAGCCAGCAGGATGACAAGTTTCAGATAAAATCTTTTTCTTAGATTCATGCTTTCAGCCTCCTTTACTCGTTTTTCGGACTAGATTATGTTCAATCTCCTATTAAAATCATTGCCAGTTTCGAATGGATGTTCCCCAAAGGAGCATTCATTCTAATAAAAAGCCTAAAGAAACATTCCTAAAGGAAAAACATTATTATAGCAGATACTTATAGAGGTGTCTCTTTTGGGAACGTCCCCCTTATCGCCACGATTACATAATTGTAGATATCTACTTATCCTTTGGTCTTTTTCAGTCCCAGACCTTCAAGCTGGTCTGGATCTGCCTCAGCCGGTGAACCTGTGAGCAAACACAAGGCACTCGTTGTTTTGGGGAAGGGAATCACATCTCGGATGGATTCTTCGCCAGCCAGGAGCATCACAATCCTATCAAACCCCAGAGCAATGCCACCATGCGGAGGAGTTCCGTAAAGAAGGGCTTCCAAAAAAAAGCCAAACTTTTCCTTGACTTCCTTTTGACTCAAGCCGAGAAGTTTAAATACCCGTTTTTGCAGCTCCGGGTCATGTATTCGGATAGACCCTCCTCCAATCTCAACTCCGTTAAGAACCAGGTCGTAAGCCCTGGCTCTAACTTTAGAAGGCTCTCTCTCAAGGAAACCTAGGTCTTCCTCATGAGGCGAGGTGAAGGGGTGATGCATGGAGAGAAGCCTTTTTTCCTCCTCGTTCCACTCAAAGAGAGGAAAATCTGTTATCCAAGCGAACTTGAGGGCCTTTTTGTCCTTCCCTTGGCGCAGGTCTGGCTTATCCGTACCGAATTTTTCCATGCTCTCTTCGTAGGTTAACCTGGGAAACGGAGTATCCACCCTGGCCCCTATGAGTTTAAAAACAGAGGCCATCATTGCTTCAACCAAACTGAATATATCCTCCGGCTCGGCGAAGCTCATTTCTATATCGATCTGGGTAAATTCAGGCTGGCGGTCAGCTCTTAAATCTTCATCTCGAAAACAACGAACGATCTGAAAATAGCGGTCAAAACCAGAAATCATCAGAATCTGTTTGAAAAGCTGTGGGGATTGAGGCAGAGCATAAAACCTTCCTCTGTAGATCCGGCTGGGCACCAGGTAGTCTCTGGCTCCTTCAGGAGTAGATTTCGTCAAGAAAGGAGTTTCAATCTCTAAAAAGCCGTTTTCGCTCATGAAATTGCGGACGCAGAGCGCTGCTTGATGCCTGAGCTTAATGTTACGCTGCATCGAGGGTCTTCTCATATCTAGATATCTGTATTTAAAGCGGAGTTCTTCCGACGCCTGAGGGGGATCGGCTATAACAAACGGCGGAATCTTAGATGTGCCTATTATCTCTAGTTCTTTGGCCTCGACTTCTACATCTCCGGTAGGAAGCCGGGGATTTCGGGATCTCTCGGCCCTCTTCTTAACCACTCCTTTTATGCTAACCACATTTTCCATCTTGATCTTCTTGGCCTCATCCAAGAGTGTTCCCTCCGAAGAGGGAACAACAACCTGAACCACACCTTCTCTATCTCTAAGATCGATAAAGACCAAGTTTCCTATGTCTCTTTGCCTGTGAACCCAGCCCAGAATAGTCACGTCCTTTCCCTCATGCTCTGCGCGGAGTTCTCCACAGTAGATTGTTCTTCGCCACCCTGTTGATTTTTCAGTCCCCATTTTTTCTATCCTTATCAGGCAGTAATAAATCCTTTAAGAAGACTCTCTGATGATCTTGAGGATTTCATCTTGAGTTCCCTCCACCTGCAAACCAGAAGCCATGTTCTTCAGTTTATATTTCTTTTCCTTAACCTCTTCTTCGCCGATAATCAAAACCCAGGCTGCTCCCAGTTTATTAGCTCGACTCATCTGGCTTTTTATGCTTCGTTCTTTGTATTCAATGAGACACTCCACACCCTCTTTTCTCAAGAACTGGACTGCCTTCATCCCCACTCTCTTAGATTCATCTCCCAAGTAGGTTAAATAAAGGAATTCTCCCTTCTCCTCTTTAAAAGGAACAACGGAGATCAACCTTTCTAAACCCAAGGCAAAGCCGATAGCACAAATGTCGGGGCCTCCAAATTCCTTCATCATATCGTCGTACCTTCCTCCGCCAATGATCGCATTCTGGGCCCCCAGCTTGGAGGAGACTATCTCAAAAGTGGTTTTCGTATAATAGTCTATGCCTCGAACCAGGCGTGGTTCGATTCTATATTTTATCCCGTAGAAAGCCAGGTAATCACAAAATCGGTTGAAATGCTCCTTGCACTCCTGGCAGAGATAATCTGTGATCTTAGGAAAAGTTTTTGCCGCTTCACGGCAGGTCTCTATTTTACAGTCAAAAATTCTCAAAGGATTTAATTCAACCTTTCTCTTACAGTCTTTACACAGGTCGTCTATTACCTTCTCTGCACGACTTCTCAAGTCTTTTATATAAGAAGGTCGGCATTTCTTACAGCCTACCGAATTCACAAGGTTTTCTGTGCCTCTAACTTTTAGTTCTCTGAGAAGATAATTCGCCATCTCCACTATTTCAGCATCAAGGGCTGGGTCCTTTTCACCAAACACCTCGATATCCACTTGGTGGAACTGGCGATAACGTCCTTTCTGCGGCTTATCGTAGCGGAACATCGGGCCAATATAGTAAAATCTTAAGGGTTCAGGCTGAAGATAAAGGCGATTCTCGATGATGGAGCGCGCAACAGAAGGAGTGTATTCTGGCCGCAGGGTTAAGGAGCGCCCCGCCTTATCTTTAAAAGTGTACATTTCTTTTATAACAATATCAGTAGTCTGACCTGTCCCTTTCTCAAACAGCTCTGTGGCTTCAAAGATAGGAGTCCTAATTTCCTTGTAGGCGTAAAGTTCGAGGACTCTTTTTATCACCGCTTCAACTTGCTGCCACTTCTTTGCTTCACGAGGGAGGATGTCCTTTGTTCCTTTTATAGCAGCGATCTGTTTTTTCATTTCTCCGTAAATGCTCCTATTTTCCTGAATTTTTGGTATCTCATTTTTATCCTCTCTTCAGGGGATATATGCTGCAACTTTTTTAACGTCAGATTAAGGTCTTTGTCTACATTCTTGAACGTTTGTTCAGGATCTATATGCGCGCCACCGGGGGGCTCGGCGATAATCTTATCAATGATTCCCAGCTCCAGTAAATCCTTAGCGCTAATCTTCAAGTTCTCCGCAGCTTTTGTAACAGCTTCCTGATCTTTCCAGAGTATTGCCGCACAGCCTTCTGGGGAAATAACAGAGTAGAAGGAATTCTCAAGCATTAAAATGGCATCTCCTACGCCTACGGCCAGCGCTCCCCCACTCCCGCCTTCTCCGATAACCACGTTTACAACAGGAATCTTTAGTTTTGAAATTTCCCTTAAGTTATAAGCGATCGCTTCTGCCTGACCTTGCTCTTCAGCTCTAATCCCAGGGTAAGCTCCGGGGGTATCAATAAAGGTCACTACGGGGAAACCAAATTTTTCTGCCAATTTCATTACTCTAAGCGCCTTTCTGTAGCCTTCTGGATTGGGCTGGCCAAAATTTCGACCTATTCTCTCCTTTGTTGTCCGTCCCTTTTGATGTCCCATGAGACCAACAGTGTTCCCTCTGTAGAAGCCAAAACCAGTCACCAGAGCAGGATCATCTCCTCCCCGGCGATCTCCGTGGACTTCCATAAAATCCTTAATCAGATACTCTATGTAATCCAGAGTATAGGGCCTCTTGGGGTGGCGAGCTATCTGAACGATGTTCAAAGGAGTAAGATTTGGGCTGATCTTCTCCCATTCTTTCTCAATTTTTTTTCTTAGCTCGGCAATTTTCTCTTTTTTGCCCGTCTTATCGCTAGATTGAAGATCATCTATGCTCTCTTTGAGCGCGACAATGTTTTTTTCTAATTGATAGAAATCTCTTTGCTCTTTCATCTATCTGCAGATACAAAGGTGTCTTTTTTACCCGTCTATTCTATAGAGTTGCCTGAATTAATGTCAAGATGAGAAAAGAAAGGAAAAAGCGGAAGAAAAAGGGGACAGGCTACTTTTTTTGAAAAGAAAAAGGGGACAGGCTGCTTTTTACAAGTAAAGGGACATTCTCTATTTGGGGGCAGGGCGATAGAAAAACTAGCCTGTCCCCTTTTATACTGTATATAGAGCGGATGGCAAAAAATGGGGCCTGGCCCCATTTCTCCCTACCATTTCTCCCTATTTGGGAGCACAACAAAAAAGTAGCCTGTCCCCTTTCATATCCCCTTTTATATAGTAATGAGTAATATCGAATTGGGGATGGATGCAGATTCAGGGATTCTGCTTATAGACTTTTAGCTTTTGGGCGGGACTGTGGAGGAATTTCAGGCTTCCATCATCATCCGTTTCCATTTTCATCGTTATCCCGCTAATCTCCAGGGTCAACGAGCAAGGAGATTCCTCATCAAATTCAAGGGAAAGCGGAACTTCAAAAAGAGGAATGATGTATGCAGAAAGCTCAACAGGCTCCAGAAGGTTGCATCGATATTTCTTGGCTAAGACCATGTAACAGGAGAAAACAGGATTCGGCAAAAGAAAAGCATCCCTCTTTATTTTAACTACGCTCTTCTGCTCCTGTCCCGAGACATGGATTGTATTCTCAACTTGACCATCTACAATGACACTTGAAATCTCTTGGGCAATCCCGGCAACAGAGAATTTAAAATTGAATTGACGGGGGATGAAACTTTTATCCAGACGGAGGACTAGGCTATGGATTTCCATATCAACTGGTTTTGTCATTCGGCCTTTTACCGAAAGGATATAACCCACCTCATCGGACTGCCAGGTGTATTCCTCGTAGCCCACCCTCTCGTCTTGAAAATATATAGAAAGAACGCCACTTTCAGCTTCCTCTTCATACTGCGCCGCAAAGACAAAGAAAAAAAGCAGCAATAAAAATACAAAAATAAATATAACCAATGTCTTCTTAAGCATTCTATATCTCTGTTCTATGCCGCTTATTCAACGAGTACAGCAGTGCCGTAAGCTAAGATTTCAGAGGCACTCTGCATTATCATCGAAGTTGTGAAACGAACATTTATAACTGCATTGGCTCCCAACCCCTCAGCTTCTTCAATCATGCGGTCAATGGCCTGTTCCCGGGATTCCGCCATCATTTTTGTGTAGTCCTTTATTTCTCCTCCCACAACATTCCTTAGAAAAGCAACAATGTCTCTTCCTAGGTGACGGGCGCGAATAGTATTTCCCCGAACTAGTCCGAACGTTTTTTTAATCGTTTTTCCTGGGACAAAATCAGTTGTTACCATAATCATTTTTCAACCTCCTTATATCTCTCCCGCTTGCGCACAAAAAACTGTTCCCTTATCAAGGAAACCAGTAGAACAACGATTCCTCCCAAAAAAATCAGAATCCCGGCTTTCAGAAGAAAAGGAGTAGAGGGATCTTGAATGATTCCCTCTACCATTTTATAGCCTCCAAAGAAAAGAATAATCATAGCACCAATGGAGAGTAAAATCCAGCCGATCCTCCTCTCCAGGCGATTGTACACTGAAGCCCAATAGAGCTTCCAGACATCCTCTGGTGGTTTTTTTAGCTCCATTTTGCTCATTACCTCCTCAAATTTTCCCATTTCCTCAAATTCCTTCCTGCATTCCTGACATTCTTCTAAATGCTTCTCCACTGTTTTCCTCTTCTCTTCATCCAGCTCCTTATCGTAATAGGAAGAAATAAGTTCTTTTATTTTTTTATGGTCCATAAAAATCTCCCTCTCAAACCTCTATTCAAAGCCCAGATATTTCCCGATAGTCTTTTTTAGCCTTTTTTTGGCATAGTACAGGGAAGACATAACAGTGCCTATGGGCTTTTCTGTCATCTCTGCAATCTCGCTGTAAGATAACTGCTGAAAATAGCGCAGGATAACGATCTCTCTTTGTTCAAACGGAAGACTTGCTATCCCTCTCCATAGAACTTCTTTCATCTCTCTATCTTCTCTTTCTTTTTCAAGAACCGAGATTCCCTCAAGAGGAATCTCCTTAACTCGGCTTCTGCGCCTAAGGTGATCGAGACAAAGGTTTTTCATCAACTTATAAAACCAAGGAAAAAAAGGCTTTTGGGTGCTAAAGCTTTTTATTTTGCGGAAGGCTTTTATAAAAGACTCCTGGGAAATATCTAAAGCATCTTGGTGATTATGGACATAGCTCAGGGCAATATAATAAGCCTTCTTCATGTAACGACTGACAATCTCCTGGTAGGCTACTCTGCTTCCCTTTTGGACTAACGCAATCAGCTCTCTCTCAGATAGGTCCTTATCATTTCTCATCAAAGGACCAACCTTACAGATAACGATCTTCCTGCAGAGCGCTCTCGCCTCTGGCATCTTGTTTCCTCTCGTTTTATAACTACTCTTTTTGCTTTGAGTTTATTCATTCTCTCTGTTCTTCCTCTGTCTGACAACTTCATAAAGAAAAATCGCAGCAGCGACTGAAACGTTAAGAGAAGTTATGTTCCCCAAGAGAGGGATGGAAAGAATCTTATCACATTTCCTCCTGATGAGCGGCCGTAATCCCTTGCCTTCAGAGCCCAATACAATCCCTACAGGCAGCTTATAATCAAACTCGTACCAATATTCTTTGCCTGAGGCTTCTGCTCCCACAAGCCAAACTCCCTCGCCTTTCAAATCATCCATGGTTCTGGCCAAGTTTTTTACTCTGGCTACTTTCATGTATTCCAGGGCACCAGCCGACACCATGGAAACCGCCTCTGATAGACCAACAGATCTCCTTTCCGGCAGTATAATTCCGTCCACCCCAGCTCCTTCTGCCGTGCGGATAATAGCTCCTAAGTTCTGGGGGTCCTCTATCCCGTCCAGCAAAACAAAAAAAGGAACCTTTGCCGAAGACAGTATGACATCAAGAGTAGAATACTCTTTCGGAGTCAGCAAAGCTACAACGCCCTGGTGGCTCCGGTCCAGCCTGTCAAGTTTCTGTTTGGGGACGAAAAGAAGAGGGATGTCCTTGGTTTTAGCCTGGTGAATGATTTGGGTTATTCTCCTCTGTCTCTTATCCTTCTGAATCAGTATTTTATTGACACGACTAGGAGCAGATTTAACTATTTCATAAATAGGATTAAGGCGGCTTATTTTTTCCATCGAAAAGCATATTAATATCCATGACGATGCGAGTCAAGAAGTCCCCATTCTTTAGAACAAAAGCCTCAGGTATTTCCAAAAACGATTCAAGCAAGCATCTTCAAGGCCGTTATAATTCTTTGCCCAATCTTAGGTTTTGGGAAATAGCCGCAGCGATCATTGAAGAAAGACTCAGGCAATATGGTTCAAAAACACGTTGCTTTTGCCCCAGCGAGTCAAAAGCAACTCGGATCAAGGCTTCGCTCTTCTCTCCTTCGGAGAGAAACCATGCCCGCTCAGCCTTTCTCACGGTATTTTCACCATACAGCCTTCGCCCGGCTCGGGAATCCGACGGAGTCGGGCGGCGAGTATGTCTGAGCGAAGCGAGTTACGCAGCCGCAGAGAAGAGCGAATGGAGAATGGCGTTAAAAATCTGAAGGAAAGAAAATGGGGACAGGCCCCATTTTTCCATTTTTGTACCAAAGAGAGTTATTCTCAATTTGTTGACAGAACTTTAAAAAATGGGGCCTGTCCCCAATTTAAGCTAATAGCGGAGTAAAATATGCTTGCACGATGCAACTTTTCTTTCTCGCCCATCGTATATATTAGTGAGATCGAAAACAAATGATAAAGGAGACATAGATGAGAATAAGAACAAAATTTGCGATTCTTTTAGTGGCCGTTTTACTCACTTTTGTCGGATTTAACCTCATTGCTTTTTCACCAGCAGTGGATTTATTAAAACTTGGCAAAGAAGCAGGTAACGAAATCATAGCTAATATTCTAGCTAAAGAAGAGCCAATCACTAGACTTTCCGGTAGTTCATAAGGATGAGGTTCTTATGCTAACAAGAGTGAGATACGAAATCATCAAAACCTGGGATTGGTTGGTAATTCACTTTGAGAAGCTAATGCTCTCCACTTCCAAAGGCAGACTAAGCCTTCAGGCTCAACCGATTCCCATCCTTTAAGAGGCTGCAGTTTCTCCCAGGCGAGTAAATTGCAGCCTCTTTTTTTATCCTATCCCGCTTTTTTCCTTTTGCTTCATATTTAACCTGGTTTATTAATCATTTCGATTATAGTTTATTGTATGAAATTGCCGCGATTCGCTCACAATAACAGAGGAATAAACAATCCCGATCTTCCCACAAAGCAACTCGGGGATAATGCTAATCTCCTAATTTCTAAGAGAGAGAGGTATAACAGAAGAGTGTGTTATTTACTTCTTCTTGATAAGAACTTGAGCCCAGGAGGCAATAGCTACTCCCTGGCCCTCTGCACCCAGCCCTTCATTCGTCTTGGCTTTTATTCCCAAATCATCGTTTCCAACTCCAAGGAGTGGGCACAAAATTTCTTTCATCTGAGGAATATATGGGGCTAATTTAGGATTCTCAGCGATAATAATCGAATCGATACTTAGAATCTCATAATCCTTCTCGTTTATCATGTCGACAACCTTCTTCAGCAGCGCAGTACTTTGAATATCTTTATATCTTGGATCTGTATCTGGGAAGAGCTGCCCTATATCTTTCTCGCCTGCAGCCCCTAGAAGCGCATCTATAATGGCATGAATCAGGCAATCTCCATCAGAATGACCTTTCAAGCCCTTTGGGAAGGCAATCTCCACTCCGCCTAAAAAGAGTTTTTTCCCTTCCACTAACCTATGTATATCATAACCAATACCTGTTTTAATCCTCAAGGAAGGCCTCCGCTATTTTCAAATCTTCAGGAGTGGTAATCTTAATGTTCTTGCGATCTCCCCTAACGACGACCACCTTCTTTCCTATTTTTTTCGCCAATGATGCCTCATCCGTGCCATAAAAATTCTCTTCCTTTGCCTTATCCAGCGCCGCTTTAAGTATCGGGTAGGAAAATCCTTGAGGAGTCTGAACTCTGACGAGCTGATCTCTATCCAGTGTCCGGCTTACTTCATCTCCCTCGACAAGCTTAATCGTGTCTTCTACTGGAATAACCGGAATCGCAGCTCCAGCTCTCTGAGTAGCTTCGATGACCCGATCAATCAGGCTTTCACTGACCAACGATCTAACTCCATCATGAACGAGGACAATTTCCGCCTTCTTCGGATCAACCTGACGAAATCCCGAGAGAACAGAATCCTGTCTCCTCTTTCCCCCTTTGGCAACAGCAACCACTTTTTTGTATCGTTTAATGTACTTATTTTTGAGGCCTACATCTTTTAGAACCAACACGATGGCTGCAACCTTCTTATGGGCTTCAAATATTTCCAAGCAGCGATCTAAGACCGATTTTCTCCCTAATAGAGCAAATTGCTTGGAAAAACCAAAACGCTTTCCTTCTCCAGCAGCAACGATGATAGTCGTAACTTTGCTCATCAAGAGACTTCGTTATAGCGTCCGAAGATCATCTTGCCGACTGTTGTTTGAAGCACAGATGTAACGGTAACGTCAATGTGCTGACCGATCATCTTGCGCGAGTTATCAACTACAACCATAGTTCCATCATCCAGATAGGCCACTCCCTGGTCTTTTTCTTTTCCCTCCTTAAGAATAAAAACCTTTAGGGTCTCACCTGGCAAAACCACTGGCTTTAAAGCATTTGCTAGTTCATTGATGTTCAGAACATGAATCCCCTGGAGTTGGGCTACTTTATTGAGGTTAAAATCGTTGGTGATGATCTTAGCATCTAACTGCTTGGCTAATTCTATGAGCTTGGAATCCACATCTTTTACCTCAGGAAAATCCATCTCAGAGATTATGGTCGATATCTGAGATGATTTTTGGATATGATCCAGAACTTCCAGTCCTCTCCTTCCTCGCTGCCGTTTTATTCCATCGGGAGAATCAGCCACAAGCTGAAGCTCCTTGAGGATAAACTGGGGGATGAGAAGGGTTCCTCCGATAAATGCCGTGTCACATATGTCTGCAATCCGTCCGTCAATAATAACGCTTGTATCGAGAATTTTATAACTTTGCCCTACATTCTTTTCTTTGAAAAAACGCAAAAGATAAGGAGGATCAAGCCATTCAAACTTTCGAGTGCCGACTAAGAAACCTATGTAGGGCATGATGAGGAGAAAAAATATCCTGATAAAAGTTGTTGTGGAACTATCGCTTGCAATCGTCTGGTAAATGGAGCCTAAAGCCCACCCTAAAAGAACTCCGGCAAATGTTCCTACTGTCGAGCTCCAGATAATCTTAAACTGGCTTTTTCGAATCCGGGTCTCAAGGTAGACAATAACAATACTCAATATAAAGCCAACAATTCCCCCATAATAAGGAGCTAAATTAAAAGGAGGGAAAAAATACCCTGCCATGGTTATGAAGGCAATAATGAAAAAGCGAAAGATAAAAATGCCCATTTTATTATTCCTCAAAATATAATACTTAATGCTTGTTTGACACTTTTGACGCCCTTAAGGTTCATATCCGGTATATCTTTTTTATTTAGGCGAGAAAGGTTGCCCTGGGGCATAATAACAGTTTTAAAGCCGAGGGAGTGAGCCTCTTTAAGTCTGGTCAGAGGTTGACCTACAGAGCGAATTTCTCCGCTCAGGCCAGCTTCGCCAAAAACAGTGACATCCGCAGGAATTACTTTGTTCTTCAGGCAAGAGACAACCGCCATTATCACTCCTAAATCTGTAGCAGGTTCGTCGATAGCAAGTCCACCCGCAACGTTGATATAAACATCTTCTCCAGCGAAGCTAAACCCAAGCTTTCTTTCGATGATGGCCAAAAGCATAGCGACTCGAAAATGATCGAGGCCGATTGTCATCCTTCTCGGATTTCCAGTGAACAAGGTCGAAGATACCAGAGCCTGGATCTCCGCCAATAAAGGACGGGAACCTTTAATAGTACAGATAACCACGCTGCCTGCTTCTTTTGTCGGTCTCTCCTTTAAGAAAAAAGCAGAAGGATTTGAAATAGCCTCAAGTCCTCTCACTCCCATCTCAAATATGGCAAGCTCGGAGACAGGCCCAAACCTATTTTTCAGAGCGCGAAGAACTCGGTGGCTGTGGTCCCTTTCTCCCTCAAAATAGAGCACTACATCCACCATGTGCTCCAGAGCTTTGGGCCCTGCTAAAGAGCCTTGTTTAGTGATGTGGCCGATAAGGAACGAAGAAACCTGATTTTTCTTAGCATGCCGAAAAACCTGATTGGCCACCTCTCGAACTTGACTGATAGTACCCGGTCCAGAGGATAACTTCGAGGAAAAAATGGTCTGGACAGAATCTAAAACAAATATTTGAGGGCTCAGCTTTTCAGCATGGGCTATAATGCGTTCAAGATTGGTCTCTGCCAATAAATACAGCTTACCGTTTTGAAGGCCGAGTCTTTCGCCTCGAATCTTGATCTGCTCCAAGGATTCTTCTCCTGATACATACAGAACGCTTGCGCCCTGGGCAGCAAAATCTCGGCTCACTTGAAGAAGAAGGGTAGACTTTCCCACTCCTGGCTCACCCCCGATCAACACCAGTGATCCAGGGACAACTCCACCCCCAAGAACGGGATTTAACTCTTCAATTCCTGTCTTTATTCTGTCTCTTTTTGCTTCCTTTATTTTCTCGTAGAGGACAGGTTCGGAAGGCAAAAAAGAATATTCAGCAGTAATCTCCTCTTCCACCTCTTCGATTAAGGTATTCCACTCTCCACAACTGGGGCACCTGCCCAACCACTTGGGAGAATTGAAGCCACAATTCTGACATATGAAAGCTGTTTTTTGCTTCATTAAAAACCTATCCCCAGACCAAAGTATACTTCTCTCCTTGGAGCTAAGGTAAAATTCTCTACTCCAACAAGAAAATTAAAATACTTAGACGCTACAAATCGTGTCCAAAACCTGAAATGAGGACGGGGGTGCCGATTAAAATCAAAAACATCTAAACTGAACCTTAGCCGATCACCAAACGCGTAGTAGTCAACTCCTAATCCAACTTTGGATTCCATAATACCAACTCTGGAAGTAAAGCCTCCCCACCTGAGCCCGAATTGGGAAGAATAAACGAATTTATCCAGCCAGGGATCGTGAATAACCTGAGCCAATACAAACTTTTTTTCTGTTGGCCATATACCCAAAGTAAAATAATTCTTCACCAAATTACTTTTTCCATAATACTCTGCTCTTAAATCCCCGGAAAAGCGCAGATTAGAAACAGGATAAATCAATCTTTCAATCTCCCCCATAGCATCCTCTGCTCGTGCGTAGAGTTCGGGCTGAGAAATAAGCATCCCCAGAGTGCCTTCACCTTTGTTAATTTTCTCCAAAGATTCATTCAAAAGCTTCAAGGACTGTTCTATTTCCTTTATCAGTTTTTGTATGTTATTCAAGTTAATTTTGATATTTTCCCTGTTCTCCTCAACCACATCTTTCAACATAAATATCAATTCGTCTATGTTCCGAGAGACTTCTTCAACTCTTTTGTCAAATTTCTGGACAGCTTGAGAAGAGCTCTGGATACCTGCGTGGAGCTCCTCTTTGTTTACTGCAAAAAATTCCCTTAAATCCGCTGAAAAAGTAGAGAGGTTAGAGAGAGTATTCCTGAAATTATCCCTCGATTCTTCTCCCCCGATCAGTTCACTTATGATCCTGCTCATCTCCTTGAATTCATTGCCTATCGAAAGTAGCATGGTTCCCATCTGGTCAAAACTTACCGGGGGAACTCCCTCTAGCGTTTCTCCTGGCTGACAAATACCGGGCTCTGCTCCAGGTAAGAGTTCAACATGTTTTTCTCCTAAAAGGCCTAATGAAGCCAGAGTAGCCCTGGAACCCCGTGGCACTTCGATCCCAGAGTTAATGATCAATAGAATATTCGCCCGACTACCTTGCAGTCTTATGTCCTTGACATAGCCAATCTTTACTCCCGCCATCCTGACCACAGCTCTTTTTTCCAAGCCAGCAACGGTATCAAAAACGACATTAAGCGAATAACCCGGCTTTCTGAAAAGAACGCTGAGGTCTCCTACGATGAATATAGCCGTGCCAATTATTATCAATGCAATCGTAACAAATATTCCGATCTTTAGCTCCCTCTTCATTATCTTCTCCTTGCTGCCTTTAAAGAGGAACCGTTCTTAATTTTAACATCATTCATTACCAATTTTTAATAGGCCCCTGTGAGCGGCCATGGATGAACTGCTGAACCACCTGATTCTCTGAGTTCTTAATCTGTTCAGGACTCCCCATCTCGATAATCTGACCCCCATAAAGCATCCCAATCCTGTCTGCTACCTTATAAGCACTGACCATATCGTGAGTTATGATAATGGTAGCAACCTTCAATTCTTGTTTCATCCTGATCACTAAATCATTTATGGCATCTGCTCTTATCGGGTCGATACCCGTGGATGGCTCGTCATAAAGGATTATATCTGGTTTATAAGCTATTGCCCGTGCCAATCCGACTCTCTTTTTCATTCCCCCGCTTAACTCGAAGGGCATTAAGTTCTCAATTCCTATTAATCCGACCTTGGCCAAACTTTCCTTAACCAATTCTTTAATATCTTTTTGTGAAAAATCAGTGTATCTTTCCAGGCCAAAGCTTACATTTTGACCAACTGTCATCGAGTCAAAAAGTGCTGATCCTTGAAAAAGCATCCCGAACCGCTTGGTGATTTTATGGAGTTCATCAGCTTTAAGCTTGGTGATATCCACTCCGTCCACGAGCACGCTTCCCTTGTCTGGCTTAAGAAGCCCAATTATGTGTTTAAGAAGCACACTTTTTCCGCACCCGCTCTGGCCTATGATGACCAAAGTCTCTCCATGTTTCAGTCTAAGGCTTACTCCTTGAAGGACCTTATTATGACCAAAAGATTTATGAAGATCGACAACTCGTATCATAATCAAAGATTCGCAGGGAGGGCCTTACTGAGAAAAAAATTTACGATTAAAATAAGGATGCTCGCTATGACAACTGTCCGCGTCGTGGCTCTCCCGACTCCTTCTGCTCCCCCTTCTGTTTTTAATCCCTGCCAGCAACCTATTAAGGCAATAATAATCCCAAAAACTGCTGACTTTATAAGCCCACTCATGATATCCCATAATTCCATATAAATCAAGGTATTCCTGATGTAAAGAACCCTGTTTACCCCCATAAGGTAAACATTATAGAAGAAGCCAGCGGCCATACCGATTATATCCCCGTAGATTGTCAAACAAGGAAGCATGATTAAGGAGGCCAGGGTTCGAGGAACAACAAGATAGCGCGTTGGATCGGCTCCCAAACTAAACAGGGCATCGATCTGTTCTGTTATCTTCATCGTCCCAATCTCTGCAGCCATAGCTGAACCCACTCGGCCCGAAACCATTAAACCTACCAGAATAGGGATCAATTCTTTGCTAAGGCCTAGAGAAATAATAGGTCCTCCGTAAGTTTCTGAGCCAGGACCTATGTACCTGTGAAACCCTAAGTATGTCTGGAGACCAAAAACAAGGCCGCCAAAGGCTGCGGTGAGAGAAACAACAGGGAGGGACCTGACGCCTATTTCCTCAAGCTGCTGAATGAAGATTCTTTTCTCCCATGGTTTTCTAAAAAGATTCTTGAAAGTCTGGAAAGTCAGCAGCCCTACTTCTCCGACTTGTTGGAGGAAAGAGTTAAAATAAAAAACCGGAGATTTTGCTATTGGAAACATTTTAGGATTTAAAAGATTGAAACTCCATGTCAGCAAACCGAGCATATTCTCTTATAAAGGCAAGGTTTATTCTTCCTGTGGGACCATTCCTTTGTTTGGCGACATTGATATCTGCTATCCCCCGGATGCTCTCATCATTAGGATGATATAATTCGGGACGGTAAATGAAGATAACGACATCAGCATCCTGCTCGATGGCGCCTGACTCCCGCAAATCGGAGAGTTGAGGAATGGGCTCACGCCGCCCTCTCTCAGGAGCACGGCTCAGCTGGGAAATCCCGACTACTGGGATTTTAATCTCCTTGGCTAATTCTTTCAAAGAACGCGAGATGTAAGACATCTCTTGAGTTCTATTTTCAAACCTGCCCCCAGTCCGCATGAGCTGGATATAGTCGATAAACAGCAAGTCAAGATTCTGCTCCATTTTTAGCCTTCGTGCTTTAGCTTTCATTTCCATTACGGACAATGCAGGAGTCTCATCCACAAATATTTTAGCTTGAGAGAGAACCTCGCCGCTCAGCTTAAGTTTCTCAAATTCTCTCTCCCCAATAAAACCTGTCCTGACCTTCTTAAGATCCAGCTGCGCCTCAGCACAGAGAAACCTGATAATCACCTGCTCTTTGGCCATTTCAAGAGAAAAAAAGCCTATCGAATAGTCTGTTTTGAGGCCTGCATATTGAGAGATGTTCAAGGCAAGAGCTGTTTTACCCATTGATGGACGGGCGGCAATGACAATAAACTCAGAGTTGTGAAAACCTGAAGTCAATCCATCTAAGTCCCTGAATCCTGATGGTATTCCTGTTACTGTTTCCTTCCTATCATGGAGAGCCTTAATCATATCTAGCGTGGGCGGGGCTAACGCACTCAGGGGGACAAAACCCGGCTTTATCCTCTGCTCAGCCACTTCAATAATTGCGGCCTGGGCTTCATCCAAAAGCTGGTCAGCATCATCTTTCTGTTCAAAACTTGAGGAAATGATCTTAGCAGAGGAGAGGATAAGTTGCCTAAAAAGAGATTTTTCTTTGATTATCCGGGCATAGAATTCAATATTCAAACTCTTGGGAACGCCATCCATCAATGACGAAAGATAAGAAGCCCCACCAATCTCATCCAGTGAACCTTCTTTTTGAAGCTCTTCGCTCAATGTAACCACATCAACTGGAAGACCTTTATCCACAAGGGATATAATTTTGTCGATAACCTTCCGATTAGCATCTTTATAAAAATCTTCTGGAGAGATAATGGAAAGCACTGGATTCAAATTTTCATTATTCAAAAGGATCCCTCCCAAAACAGTCTTCTCGGCTTCAAGGCTGTGAGGGGGAGTTTTTTTCAAAAACATTAAGTCAAGTTCCACTTTACTCTCCGTAAAAATTTATTTTTTGGACCTCTTTTTTTCCTCCTTTTTCTTCTTCTTATCCTTCTTCCCTTCCTTTTCTTTCTTTTCTGCTCCGGCCGCGGCTTTCTCTTCCTTATCAGAAGGCATCTCCTCTTCTTCCTTTTTCTCCTCCATCACCTCTCTTTCCTGTTTCTCCAGCATCTCAACATCTGCTTTTATGCTTTCTCCCTCAATCTTTTCTCTTTTCCCTTCAGGAATTTCACCTGCTTCCTTCTTCTCTTTTTTATCTACTTCGGGTTCTTTTATCTCTGCCTCATCTTCCTTCAACTGCTCCTCAGGGATTTCTTCCTGCTCCTTCTTCTCTTCTGGTACTTCTTCCTTCTTTTCCTCTTCTAGTTCCTCTCTTTCTTCTGCAGCTACTGCTATCTTTTCTTCCGGAACCTCCTCATCCTTCTTCTCTTCTCCTATCTCGCCTCCTGGCGCTAGAACCTCTACTTTTATCTCTGCCTTGTCCTCTTGGAAAATTTTAATCGGCACGCTGTAGTTACCCAATCTTTTTATAGGCTCATCCAACAAGATCTTTTTTTTATCGATTTCAAATCCCAATTCATGAAGGGCGTCCTTAATATCCGCAGAACTTACTGAACCAAAAATCATGTCTTTTTCCCCTGACTTTCTCTCAAAAGAAAGGGTAACTTGGTTGAGATTCTGGATAAGCCCTTCGAAAGACTGCCTTTCCTTCTCGAGTTTCTTTTTCAAAGCCTGCCTTTCTATCTCGATCATCTTCATGTTGGACGAGGTGACCTCAAGCGCTAATTGTTTTGGTATTAGATAATTTCTCCCAAATCCCGGAGCCACATCCACAATATCTCCTTGGCTACCAAGGTTTTCTACATCTTTTTTCAGGATAACTCTCATTTTTCCTCCAGTTGCCTAGTTCCTATCTTAATCTTCTATGTAGGGAAGCAGAGCCAGCAAACGTGCTCTCTTAATTGCAGTGGATACCCTCCGCTGGTGAAAAGCACACGTGCCGGTCATTCGTCTTGGAGAAATTTTTCCTCTCTCAAGAATATACCTCTTCAAAATATCAACGTTTTTATAATCAATCTCTCTCACATTCCTCTGACAAAAACGGCNNTCTCCTCTATCTTCCCTATCTCCTCTATCTCCTCTTTGTTCTCTGGCCATTGCTATTTATCCTCCTTGCTCATCTCTGAGGAGCTTAAATCTGTTTTATCTTCCTCTTTCTTCTCTTCGGGCTCTTCTTTTTCTTTCTCCTGTTCTTCTTCAGGCTCCTCTCTCTTCTTTGTCGCCTCTTCCATCTTTTCTTCCGCCACTACTTCCTCTTCCTTCTTCTCTTCTTCTATCTTCTCTTCCTTTGAAGAGCTTGCAATCTCCTTTTTTGCTTTCTTTTTAGGTTTTTCTTTTTGGGGGACAGCTATCTCTTCTTCTTCCGGAGTCTCTGCAACTCCTACCCCTTCCTCTTCAACCTTTTCTTCCTCGATCTGTTCAACTTCTTCCTTTTGAGGTACCACAAACTCTTCTTCTGCTTTATGCATTACCATCTCTTCTTCCTTCTTCATTTCAACTCTTTCCTCGTAAGGGCCTTCAATCTCTTCTCTCCCTGAAGGCACTTCAACTTCTTCTTCCGCTGGCATTCCTTTTCTTTTCTTGCGCACATTTTCTCTAGTCTCTTTTTTCACAGTCAGAAAACGCAAGATCGCCTCTGTTTGTTTGAAGCGTTTTTCAAGCTCAAAAGGAATATCCGAGTCCCCTTCATAATGAAAAAAAACATAGAAAGCTTCCTCGAACTTTTTGATTGGATAAGCTAACTTCTTTTTCCCCCATCTATCTTCCCGGATCAATTTCCCCTTTTTTTTGGAAATGATGCCCGATATTTGAGTGATGATTTTCGCAGTCTCTTCTTCTTCCAGGTTGGGGGAGATCAAAAAAACTGTTTCGTATTGTCTCATTAACACCTCCTTATGGATTTAAAGCTCCTTCTTTTTAAAAGAAGGAACAAGGAGACCTTTCTCTTCGCAGTTTTATATCTAATCTACTGAGGTCTTTCCTCTTTGATTATAAGTATTCATTGCCCTTTCCACTTCTCCAGCCAGAATCATCTCTAAGGCCTCTCGGGCTTTTCTTAGGCCTTCTTCAAGACGAGATTTCTCTGCTTGTTTAAAAGAAGAAAGAACATAATTTACAGCATTTTCACCTTCAGGTAAAGGGCCTAGCCCTACTCTTATCCTTGGAAATTCTTGAGTTCGAATCTCCTCGATGACCGAACTCATCCCTTTATGGGTTCCAGGTCCTCCACTTTTTCTAATCCTTATCTCTCCTAAGGGAATATCTAAATCATCATAGACAACAACAAGGTTTTCCTGCTTAATATCCCTCCCCTCCAAAATCTTCTTCACTGCCAGGCCGCTTTTGTTCATGTATGTCTGAGGAAGGGCAAGAAGGATTTTATCATCCTCCCTTTCAACTTCGCCAGCCTTGGAAAAAAATATTTTCTTCTTCAGTCTAACCTTCCATTCTTTAGCTATTTTCTTGACAAAAGTATATCCTACGTTATGTCTTGTCTCAGAGTAACGTCTCCCGGGATTCCCCAATCCAACAACTGCCCACAAATGTTACTCCTTCTCCTTTGTCTTTTCCTCCTCCTTCCCTCTCTTTTCTTTCTTTCCTCCCTTCTCCTCCTTGGCTTCCTTTTCTCCTTTCTCCTCCTTGGCTTCCACTTCTTCCTTTTCTAGTCTCTCCTTTCCGATGACTTCAGGCTCTTCCTCTTCTCCAATCACCTCTTCTTCCTCCTCGACTTCTATCTCTTCCTCTTTGCTGGGAACTTCGATCAGGACCAGTATTGTATCAGAGGGGGTTATAAGCTCCACTTCCTCGGGTAGAGTTATATCTGCTGCTTTAAGTGATTGACGGAGGTGGAGGCCGCTTATATCTACTTCAATATTTTCAGGGATGTCCTTGGGAAGGCATTCAATCTCAACCTCCCGTGTGATAAAGTCTACAAATCCTCCTTCTGTCTTAACCCCCACGGCTTCGCCCACGCTCACGATAGGGACGTCAACTCGAATGGCTTTATCCATTGCAATGTGGACAAAATCAGCGTGAAGAATTTCATCAGTAACAGGGTCCCTTTGCAGCTCTTTTATCATAACATCTTTACTCTCCGAGTCGAACATAACTTGAAAAACTGTGTTTTCACCAGTATCAGACCTCAAAATCATGAAGACATCGTTCTTTTTTAAAGTCAAGGGGACATTGACGGCCTCAGCCCCGTAAAGAATAGCAGGTATCATCCCTTCTCTTCTCAATCGACGAGATGCATTTTTTCCAAATATTTCTCTTTTCTCCGCTTTAATCTTAAAACTCATCTCTCATTCCTCCTTAGATAAACAGCGAACTCACTGATTGCCCTTTATTTATTCTCCGAATGGCCTCTCCAAAAAGAGAAGCAACAGAGAGAGTCGTGATCTTATTAGACGACTTCGATTTCCCTTGTAGCGGGATCGTATTGGTAACAATCAACTTTTCTATACTAGAATTTTCTATTCTTTCAACGGCTTTCCCTGATAGAACAGGATGGCTACAGGCTGCAAACACTCTCTTGGCTCCTTCTCTCTTTAAAGCCTCAGCGCTTTCAACAAGCGTCCCTCCGGTATCCACCATGTCATCCAGAATGACAGCATCGCAACCTTTGACTTCGCCGATCACGTGGAATACCTTGGCTTCATTGGGAGCAGGCCTCCGTTTGTCTATAATCGCCAATCCGGCTCTCATCCTCTTTGCAAGCAGTCTTGCTCTCCCCACTCCTCCGGCATCAGGGGAAACAACGGCTAAATGTTTTAAATTCATTGTTTTTATATGATTAGCTAACACAGGCAGAGCCATCAAATTATCAACTGGAATAGAGAAAAATCCTTGAATCTGGGGGGAATGGAGGTCCATGGCCAGAACTCTCGTAACTCCGGCTGCCTGCAGCAGGTCAGCAACGAGTCGGGCCGATATAGGAACTCTTGGCCTGTCCTTCCAGTCCTGGCGTCCATAGCAGTAGTAGGGGATGACGGCGGTTATCCTTTCTGCAGAGGCTCGTCTAAAGGCATCAATCATCAGGAAAAGCTCCATCAAGTGAAAATTAGCCTCGTAAGAGCCAGATTGGATAACAAAAATGTCTTCTCCTCGAATATTTTCATCGATATAAAAATGAATCTCCCCATCGCTGAATCGCTCTAGGACACATTTTCCCAAATCGATCTTCAAGAAACTGGCAATCTCCTGGGCTAAAGCGTGGTTAGAAGAACCAGCAAAAACTTTCATTTCATCTTTTTTTCTCACTCAATCTCCTCCTCGATGACTTTCTCCAAAAGGAAGAAATTTCCTCGCGGCCTTTGGCTGGGGTGGGAGGATTCGAACCTCCGATGGCGGATCCAAAGTCCGCTGCCTTACCGCTTGGCTACACCCCAGGCTTCAAACTCCTCCAATATCGCTCTCGAGGCAAAGTCTCAACAAGAAGAGAGGTGTAGTCCTTTTTCACTTTTTTCAAGACTTTCTCTGCCTTTTCTTGCTCTAAAAAGAGCCCGAACACAGCAGAACCAGTCCCACTGACTAATGGCAACTCTGATCCCTGGCCCCTGAGCAATCTCTTTATAACTTTAAGTTGAGGATAAAAGCGAAAAACCGTCTCTTCTAATCTATTTTCCAGTAAACCAAAGTCTCTGTTGTCTAAAAACTTGATAATTTTACTGTCTTTGTCCGGTGAAGTCAAGGATAGCGGAAAATGGCTGTAGATGTGAGCGGTCTGGATAGAAAAAGAGGGCAAAACCAGCAGGCAAAAGAGTGTGGCGGCATCAGGGAGCGGAGTAATATCATCTCCTCTTCCTGTTCCTAAACACAGACCGCCTTCAAGAAAAAAAGGGACGTCCGCTCCCAGTCGCCTTCCTAAATTCATCAATTCTTCCTTCCCCAGCAGAAGTCCCCAGATCTTGTTCAGAACGTGAAGGGTTACGGCCGCATTGCTGCTTCCTCCTCCTAAGCCTTTGCCTGGAGGAATCTTCTTCTTGACATTAATCTCAATCCCTTGGGATACGTGGAATTGCTCTTTGAGAAGGAGCGCAGCCCTGAAAATAAGGTTATCACGTTCCCACGATATTGTTTTATCATCTCCTTTAAGAAGAATTTCATCCCTCTTCGCCGGCTGAAATTCCAGCACATCGAAGAAATTGATCGTCTGCAGGAGAGTTCTCACTTCATGGTAGTTATCCTCTCTTTTCCCTCTAATTTCTAATCCAAGGTTTATCTTGGCAAAGGATTTAATTTTCATCGGTCAGTATCTTTTCGATCTCAGCCCAGCTTTTCTGTTCATACCTTTCTAAAACGGAAAGAGAAAAGACCCCTTTTTTTAAGGGCCGGTTAAGGTTGATTCTAAGAACCTTTAGGCGCCCGTAGTTCACAGGATGCTGAAAGACTAGGGTGCGGGCAAAAGGAGTATCTGCAAAGAATTCTTTGACTTCAAACCGAAACTCTCCTCTTTGGCCTGCCATTATTCGATCCCTCTCATCCTTGGCAAAGCTCCAGACCTCATTTTCCTCCTCGGCTTCATGTCCCATCTCTTTGCTCTCCCATTTTCCGCTTAAAAGATTTATCATTTCATACAGATCTAGCCTAAAACCCAGAAAATACTGGATGATCTCTTCCTCCTCTCCCTGCCAATAGACTCTCTTAGAAGGAACAATAAAAGCCGCCCTCTCTTCAGTCACAATAATCTGATAGAGGGTCCTGCCCAATATATTAGAGACCTCGATCCGTCCTTGATGAGGAAGCAGGAACGAAAATGAAAACTTAGACCTGGATGATCCTTGGTCTCCGTTTATTCTTAGAGATGCATACCCTTCTATGCTTTCGATGTTTGAGGGAAGCGGGAGAAGAATAACAGGGGAAGGCCGGCAATTGGCAAGAAAGAAGATTACTAGGAAAAAAATCGGGAAAAGCGAAACCTTTAAAGCGCTGATATTTTGTTTAGCTTTCGACTGCCCCTCGTTTAAAATTCTGCTCATGGTTTCTCAAGAAGAAGAGCGTATGACCTCATTAAATCATAAGCCCTGGCAAAAGTCCTTAGGAATTCCTCATGGCAGCTTGCTGTATGTTCCCCAGGTTTTTAAACCGGAAAAGACCTAGCATGCATCAAGACCAACCGCTTTTTGCCCGAATCATCCTCAAGACCAGCATGAATATCTAAATCTTCAGGACTCCTTCTTCTTCTTTTCCTCTTCTGATTCCCTTTGAGTATCGTCCTCACCCAAAGAAAATCCGTAATCTTCTGTCTTTAGCGCGCGCTTTTTCTCTTGAGGCAAGTGTTGGGCGTCGCCACCAGCAGAGAAACCATAATCTTTTATTCCTAACTTCTGCATTCTCTCTTTAGCCTTCATTCTATCTTTCTTATCACCGAGAGAAAAACCATAATCTTCTGTCTTCAGCTTGCGCTTTCTTTTCCGGAGCAGAGGATAGAGTGGTGATTTCAGCTTCTTTCCAAAACAAGAAAGAGTCGGATTAAAGATCAGAGCAAGAACGAATATAGCAAAAATGATTATGATTCCGTAAATCTGCCAGCGCATCTTGGGACTCTAACGGAAAAGATCTTGTCCTTGAATCCTTCCAGGGCAAGATTTTTCAGATTCATTATAAGCTTGACTCCTGCATTAGTCAACGTGGGAAGTTGTTTGCAAAAAAGAAATGATTTAAAGAAGGGTAGAGCCTATCTTTTCTCTTCTAAATCTTCCTGGAAATTAGAAATCTTTGCCTTCACTTTCTCTTCGCCAATATAAAGGCCGATCAAGAAAGCGGCGGAAGTCGCAAAGATGATGAAAAGAGATTTGAGGAAATCTTTCATCTCAACCTTTCTTTTTAGATTGTTATTAAAATCACTAAAAAAGTCAACAATATAAAGCAAAAATAATAAAAAAAATTTCACAAAAAATGGGGCCAGGCCCCATTTTTTTATGGCCCCATCTCTTTTCAGATTTGATTTTTCCTCTATTTCTTTGTATAGTTTTTTATGTCTCAGCCTGAGAATATACAGAAAAAAATGCGGAAAATATCTGCGATTATCTTTCTCTCCCATTGCCTCTTCATTTCTTGCGGATGGTCTCAAGGAATAAGGAAAGCAGTCTGGGCTGGACAGTTTTATGAAAAAAAGGCGGAAGTGCTCTCTCAACAAATAGACCGGTTCCTCGAGGAGATTAAGAAAATGCCTCCTCCTGGCGGAGAAATATTAGCGCTTATTGCCCCTCACGCTGGATATGTTTATTCGGGACAGACCGCTGCTCATGCCTACCGTCTAATCCAGGGGAAAGATTATGAATCAGTCATAATAATCGCCCCTTCTCATCGTTACGGGTTCAAGGGTTGTTCAATTTACTCCCGTGGTGGATACGAAACGCCCTTAGGAACAGCAAAAATCGATGAATCCCTAGCCGCAGAAATCTCCAAAGCTTCTGGGTTCAAATACATCTCCAAAGCCCATCAGATGGAACACTCTGTGGAAGTTCAAATTCCTTTTATCCAGAAGGCCCTTCCTCAGGCAGAAATCGTCCCTATCGTGATGGGTTATCCTGCAAAAAAGACCATTACTCGCCTGGCAGACGCCCTGGCAGAAGTTGTGCCTGGGAAAAAAGCCATGATAATTGTGTCTACTGACATGTCACATTTCTTTCCCAAAGAAAAAGCCAACGATACTGACTCCAAGACAATTTCGCTCATTCAGGCCTTCGAAACCAGCTCTCTTATCTCGAAGCTCGAAAAAGGCGAAAACTTAATGTGTGGAGGGGGACCTGTTGTCTCCTCTTTGCTTTATGCTCGAAAAAGAGGAGAGGTAAAAGTTGAAATTCTCCACTATACCGACTCTTCACGATTAGGTGGAGAATCCCAAGTTGTTGGCTATTTAGCAGCTGCTCTTTTTTTAAAAAATCCTAACCCTAATTTTAGCCTCTCTCCCGAGGAAAAAACAGAGCTTCTCCGGCTTGCCCGTTCGTCCATAAATCATTTTATAAGAGAGAAAAAAATCATAAATTACAGCACAGAAAACCGTAATTTCCTGGCCAAGAAGGGTGCCTTTGTAACCCTCAAAAGAAAAGGCTTCCTAAGAGGATGCATAGGCTTCATCGAGCCTGTTGCGCCTCTTTACCAAACTGTTATCCAGACTTCCGTTTACGCTGCATGTCAAGACCAGAGGTTTCCTCCAGTCTCGACGGAAGAACTTGATGATTTAGAAATAGAGATTTCCGTCCTCTCTCCTCTAAAGAAAATTCAAGATCCAAGCCTCATTACGGTTGGGAAACACGGGCTTGTCATCTCCAAAGGGGATAAAAAAGGCTTGCTTCTTCCTCAAGTTCCCGTCGAAAATAACTGGAGAAGGGAAATGTTTCTCAAGCAGGCGTGCTTGAAAGCCGGCCTTCCGCAGAATGCTTGGAAATCAGGAGCTGATATTTATATATTCGAAGCTATTATATTCCAGTGATAAAAAATGCCTATTTACGAATATAAATGTTCAAAATGCGGCTCTTTGCTTGAAGTTCTCCAGAAAGTCAATGAACCGCGCTTAGAAAAATGCCCTAAATGTGGAGGACTGCTAAGGAAAGTCCTCTCACCCCCTGCCCTTCAGTTTAAAGGCAGCGGCTGGTATATCACTGATTATGCTCAGAGCAAAAAACCAAAAGAGGAAAGCAAGCCCGAACAGAAGCCCAAAAGTGAAAAACCTGCTGCATCCAAGAAAAAGAAGGAGCCTTCCACATCTTCATCTGATTAAACAAACCGCCCTTCCATCTCAAGGTAACAAGTTTAATCCAGGACATAAACGAGAAAGCTTCTTTTTGGATAAGAAGGGCGGATTCTCTTCCTCTTCCTTGTTTAATTTACCCCGCGTTTAATAAGTCTGAGATGCATACTACGTGCCGCGCTTTTTTGACAATGGGGCGCTTTGGGAATAAAATTTAGGAGATGAAAATAGTCGTTCGAGCACCCAACTGGATAGGAGACTCTATTCTTGCTATTCCAGCCGCTTATAGTCTAAGCAGGAACTTCCCTCATGCTCAAATATGGGTTGCTGCCAAACATTGGGTAAAAGAACTCTTCGTCTCTCACGATTTTATAAAGGGCATAATCTCTCTTCCAGATGACGATGGCTTTAAAAGCCTTAAGGATTCCGTACGAAAAATAAAGAGCTTCCATTTTGATATCGGAGTCCTCCTGACTAACTCTTTCTCTTCAGCTCTTTTGTTCTATCTCAGCAAGATCCCTGAAAGATGGGGATACAATACAGATGGCCGCAGAGTGCTGCTCACCAGGGGAGTGGCGCTAAAGAAAGGGGAAGACAGTTCCCACCAGTTAAATTATTATCTGGACCTTATCTCAGGCCTGGGCCTGAAAACCTCCCCTCCCAAGATATCTCTGCCCGTAACCGAAGAAGAAAAGGGGAAGGCTAAAGAGATGCTCCTCTCCTTAAATGTTAATCTAACAAAGCCTCTAGCCATCCTCAATCCGGGTGCCTCTTATGGCCCTTCGAAAAGATGGCACGCTCGAAATTACGCAAAGCTTGCTATTTTATTACAGGATAGAAAAAAAGCAGACATTCTTATTACAGGCTCCAAAGATGAGGCCGAGCTGGCTGAATCCATAGCCTCCCTCATGGCCAAAAAACCCTTTAACCTGACAGGGAAAACAAACCTTCGGCTACTTGCGGGTTTGATCAGCAACGCAGATCTGTTTATCAGTAATGACTCAGGCCCGATGCACATAGCGAACGCCCTTAAAATACCAGTTATAGCTATTTTTGGACCGACTAACCCTAGCTATACGGGCCCTTTCCAACAACCTGCCGTTGTCATCAAGAAAGATGTACCGTGCTGGCCATGCAGCTACAGAGAATGCCCGTTTGATCACAAATGCATGATAAGCATCGATGCCGAAGAAGTCTTTGAAACATGCCAGAGATTCTTATGATGAAAAAAAGAGCGGTCTTTCTTGATAGAGACGGAACAATCAATAAGGATGTGGGGTATCCCAGCTCTTTCAGCATGATAGAAATCTTTCCTTACAGCTTCGAAGCAATAAAGAAAATAAACGACGCGGGTCTTTTAGCCGTTATTGTATCTAACCAATCAGGAGTCGGACGGGGGCTTATTGTTGAGAAAAACCTTCTGGACATTCACCATAAGTTACAAGCTTCATTTGCCAAACACGGCGCTCATTTTGACGGCGTCTATTACTGTCCTCATTACCGTCTTTCCTCGATACCACGGTACAGAAAAAATTGCGGGTGCCGCAAGCCAAATCCCGGGATGGGCCTTCAAGCTGCCGAAGATCTCAACATTGATATGAATAATTCTTATATGGTGGGAGACAAGGTAGAAGATATTCTTTTTGGCCGCAATATTCAAGCCAAGCCCATACTCCTCCTCACCGGTTTTGGTCAAGAAGCGCTGCCTAAGCTTAAGAAAAAACGGGTCGTGCCTGCTTATGTAGCAGCCAACCTGCTCGAGGCTGTAAACTGGATACTGAAGCAAGAAAAGAAAACGCACTGATTGGAATAGACGATAGTCTTTGGTGGACCAAAATATAGGACAATGATAAGGTTTGATGATATCTTAGAAAAAGTTTCTTCTTCTTACAGCGAGAAAGACACCACTCTACTCCAAAAGGCCTATATCTTTGCGGCTCAGGCTCATAAGGGCCAAACCAGGCGCTCCGGAGAGCCCTATTTAAGCCATTCCCTTGAAGTTGCTAGCATGCTTGCAGACATGAAATTAGATAAAACAACTTTAGCTGCGGGTCTACTCCATGACGTTTTAGAGGACACCGATGTGACTGCCTTGGAGCTTCAGGAGGCTTTTGGCAAAGAGATAGCTCATCTGGTAGAGGGGGCTACTAAAATCAGCCGCGTTCAGGAATCATCGCCTGAAACAAGACAGGCAGAAAGCATCCGGAAAATCATCTTGGCCATGATTGATGATTTAAGAGTTATTTTTATCAAATTAGCTGACAGGATCCACAACCTGAAAACTCTAAAATTCCTGCCTGAGGAGAAACAAAAAAAGATCGCCAAGGAAACTCTGGAGATATATGCCCCTATTGCCAACCGATTGGGCATGGGACGAATAAAAGCCGAACTGGAAGAACTTTCTTTTCGCTACGTAGATCCAGACGATTATTTTCAAGTAGCATCTCTTGTTGACCCCAAAAGAGAAGATGCCGAAAAGGAGCTCAAGAAAACCAAACGGGCGCTTGAAAGTTTAATGAAGGCCAATAATATTCCGGCAAAAATATCCTATCGAATAAAAAGACTATACAGCGTCTATAATAAAATGGTAAGGCAAAATACCGAATTCGACCAGGTATATGATTTTATGGCCCTGAGGCTGATCACTAACTCTGTCAAGAACTGCTATTCTGCCCTGGGAATGATTCACCAGAAATGGCCTCATCTCCCCCATCGCTTCCGAGACTTCATCGCCATGCCCAAGCCCAATCTTTACCAATCTCTGCACACAACAATCATCCCTGAGAAAAAGCGTACTGTCGAAATTCAAATCCGGACACAAGACATGCATAATTTAGCTGAAAACGGAATCGCTGCCCACTGGAAATATAAGGAAACAGATACCCAACACATCATGAAAGAAGACAAAAGATTGCATTGGCTGAGGGAGATGGTTGACCTTTACAAAGAGCAAAAGAGCCCTAGAGAATTCTTGAAAAGCCTGAAAACAGACCTCATTCCTGAAGAGGTTTATGTTTTCACGCCAAAAGGAAAGGTTGTAACCTTACCCCTTGGCGCATCTGCCCTTGATTTCGCCTTTAAGATTCATTCTGAGATAGGACTGCACTGCGCAGGGGCAAAGATAAACGCCAGGGTTGAACCTTTGAAGACAATCTTGAAGACTGGAGATATAGTGGAGATTTTCACCTCTCCTGAAAAAACTCCAAATCGAGATTGGCTGAATATAGCCTTCACCTCAACCGCCCGACACAACATAAAACGTTGGCTAAACTTACAGGATAAAATTAAGAATACCGCCCTCGGGAAAAAATTGTGGGAAAAAGAAATCAAGCATTATAAAATCCCCTCGGATTTTTTAAAAGAAGAGAATCTCCTCAAGAGTCTCTCTTCTGTAGCAAATGTGAGGCTTAAAAAAATCGAAGATTTTTATGCTTATGTAGGATTTGGGAAAATCGTGCTTGAAAAAAAATTCATGGACAAGCTCTTCTCCGCAGAAAAAATCGAAAAGAAAAAGGATACCTTCCTGAAAAAAGTTGTTACAAAAGTGGCCAAGAGGCCAAAACCAGTCGTCAAGGCTAAAGGCGTCCATTTGGCCAAATGCTGTTCTCCCATCATGGGCGAACCTATCATAGGATACATCACCTCAGGAAAGGGAATAACAGTCCACTCGCTGCGTTGCCCCCTAGTTGAAAGAGAAGTTCTTGATGAACAGCGCATGGTCGAGGTCTCCTGGGAGGACACTCCAAAAGGCACATTTAAAGGAAAGCTCTGGATAAGGGCGGAAGATTCTCCTGGGGTCCTGGCCAAGCTCGCCTCCGCTATTTCTCATTCAGGCGGAAATATCACCAAAGCTGAAGTGACAACTTCCCAGGACAAGAAAGCTCAAATTAAGCTCGTCCTTATCATTCGAGACATAAAACATCTTGAAGCGATGATGAAAAAGCTTTCAAGTATTAAAGAGATTTCTTCTGTGGAAAGAATCTGAAAGAATCAGAGGCTTGTTATCGACCCGAATTAATCTTCGGGAGGCGGTGAAGGAGTTGAATCGAGAGGGGCTTCTTTGGGGAGCGTCCCTTTTGTTATCGTCCCCTTTGTTACTTTCCCTGAACGAAGACACCTGGTGCAAACCCATATTCGCCTGACTCCAGAATCAGTCTTGGCTTTGACGTGTTGCAAATTCGGTTTCCATTTTTTTTTGGAGGCTTTATGGGAATGACTCACGCTATGTCCAAAAAAAGGTCCCTTTCCACAAATCTCACAGACTTTTGGCATCTTCGTTCTCTTAAAGTAACTTTTTATACCATATCTTAATCAAAAATCCAAAGGAATTTTTAAATTTACGCTACGCCCTTAATCAGGCTAAGTTTCGCCTCATCTTAAAGGCCTCCAGAGTATTCCTCATTAACATGGCCACTGTCAGTGGCCCAACTCCCCCTGGTACTGGAGTCAAAAACTCGGCTTTATCGATAACGTGAGGATGGACATCGCCTATAAGCGTATAACCCTTCTCCTTGATGTCGTTCTGCCGCTTCTCATCCTTCCCGAACATTTCTTCTACTTTAGCCTTATCTGCGAGGTTATTCATCCCCACGTCCACAACAACTGCGCCCAGTTTTACAAATTCCTGAGTTATGAATGCTCCGCGACCTATTGCCCCAACAAGAATGTCTGCCTCTGATGTTACCTGAGGTAAGTTCTCCGTTTTAGAATGGCAGATAGTCACGGTTCCGTTTTCATTGGTAATCATAGCAGCCAAGGGTTTACCTACAATCCGACTTCTTCCTACAACAACCACCCTTTTCCCCTCAATCGGTATCTCTCGAGATTTCAACAGCTCTATTATCCCCAACGGCGTACATGGCTTTAATCCTTCCTGATTCATCATCAAATTCCCTAAGTTAAAAGGATGAAATCCATCCACATCCTTCTCAGGGGGGATGCAGGCAATTATCTCGGGAGCATTGAACCCTGATGGCAAAGGAAGCTGGACAAGGATACCATCCACATCTTCTCTTGATTTTAACTCCTCGATTTTAGCCTTTAAGAGAGATACTTCTATATCTCCAGGTAGAAAAAGAATCTCTGACCGGATACCCAACCTTTCGCAGTTTCTCTCCTTGGTTCGTAAGTAAATCTTAGATGCCCTGTTTTCTCCCACCAATATTCCTACTAATCCCGGAACTTCCTTCCTCTTCTTCAAGTATTGAGCCACCTCGTTTTTTACTTCTTCTTTTATTTCTTTGGCCAAGGTTTTCCCTTCAAGCCAACTACCCATGTCTTCCTCCTCTGTAAATTTCTATCCCATTATACATATGTCTCTTTTTTGAGACAACAAGAATTCTTTCCTCTCTGATATTTTACTCTATAATTTGGTATGAAATTTGCATAAATAAAGTGGGTCATTTTCTTAGAGAATGCTCTACGGCCGAGAGCGTAGAAAGCGGCCTTGCCTCGAAAGAAAGACCTGACTCGCAATTATCTTGACGGAGGATTGAAAAAGCAGTAACTTAAATAATGTAGGCTATGCATGCATAAAAAATTTACATTTTATCTTATCGCCATTCTGTTTTTCGCAATCTCTTTTTCAAGCTGTGCCCGGCAGGCAATGGATAACCAGCTGTTATTTGGTATCCAAGCTGCAAGGCACGAACTATGGGACGAAGCCATTTTTCGCTGGAAAAAAGTAATTCTCTCCGATCCAAATTCTGCGGCTGCCCACAACAACTTAGCCGTCGCCTATGAACAAAAAGGTCTTTGGGAAGAAGCAGGGAAAGAATATGAGATCGCCTTAAAGCTAAGCCCTGGAAATAGCCAAATAAAAGCCAATTATCAAAACTTTAAGAGCATCAATAAGCCTTTAGACAAAGACAAAAAAGATGAAAAAAATTAAGATAGCCCTCTTATCTGCAATCTTATTCTGTTTCTCCTGCGCCTCAAGCGACTATTGGAAATTAAGGATGGAAATTCCTGGCAAAACTTCGGTCGATCTAGATCAATATAAGGAAGTTGTTATCACCAATTTTTTGATAAAGGAAGAAACCAAAGATTTCAATCTCAATAACGAGATCATAGATTATTTTTCCTTCGAAATCGGCCAGAATTTCAACGGCAAGGTTTCCAAAGAAGAAATCACCTTTGAAGAAGAACCGTTTAAAAATGAAGCCTTCTGGAAAAATTTACTGCCAGCCGAGAAAGACGCTCTTCTTTTCACCGGAGGCGCTGAATACACTGAAGAAATCCGAAAGGCCATTTTACAGGAAAAGAGAGATCGTTTTGAAGATCCTTTTATTTCAAAAAAAAAGGGCCTTGCAGAGCGAAGATTTTACACCCTTAACATTGACCTCTATATTATTGATGCCAAAACAGGAAAGACACTGTATACGAGAAACTTCAAAGAATCAAAAGGCTACGCAAACCCAAAACAGACAGCCGCTTTCGCCTTTTTTGAGCTAATCCAGAAAGTGAAGACAAGGTTTTTCCGCAGCATTCTTGGCGAAGCCCGCATCCAAGAAAGATATCTCATCTACGATTAATAAAGGAGAGAGACCATGAGACATTACTTAAAATACATCCTTCTTATCTTTTTCATCATCCTCTGGGTATCCATGAGTTTTGCTCAAACCATCTATTTCCCATACTACGGAAAAAATAAAGTCCTGTATGAAAAATTTAACTGGAACACTTACAAGACCGAACATTTCAACATTTACTATTACACCGAAGGTGTTCAAGTCTTAAAGAAAATTGCAGATATGGCTGAAAGTGCCTATCAAAGAATAAGCAAAGAGCTCAAACATCCGCTCTCTTCTCCTGTTCCCCTCATTTATTACAGAACATCTACGGATTTTGAGCAGACAAATCTTTTTCAAATCCCTGCAGGAGTCCTGGGTGTGGCAGAGCCAATTCTCTATCGTATCGCTATTCAAGGAGATATGACTCCTGACGAAATCCAGGATCTTATCGAGCACGAATTAACCCATATTTTCGAGTATGATCTCCTCTACGGAGGCCCGGGCGGAGGAATTTATGCTATGAGTCAACCTCCGCTTTGGATTATTGAAGGGCTTGCCGAGTATAACACTGAGAAATGGTCGTCCTGGTCCTCGCTGATTGTCAGAGACGCTGTCCTCAACGACCGAATCCCCGAACTCACGGCATCAGGGAATCTCTACTCTCGCCATCCTTTACCTCGCCCACCCGCATATGACTTCGGCCACGCGATATACGATTTCATCGAGTCTAAACACGGGAAAAACGGGATAAGGGAGTTCTGGCACTCTTTGAAGCGCTCTCCTCTTATAGGAAGAAGAAATCCTATACAAAGAGCCTTCGGCATGAAGTATAAAGAGTTCAACCACGAATTTAAAAAATATCTCCGGGCGAGATACAAAGATTTTCTTTTAAGGGAGAATCCAGAAGATTACAGTATCCCTCTTGGCCCTGAATTCCCGCTGAATCCTTATTATTTTTCTCTTTCCCATGCGGTTTCTCCTTCAGGGGACATCGTTGCCGTCATAACTCAAAACGTTAAAGACTATGATATCGATATCGTTCTAATCTCAACCAAGGACGGGTCCGTAGTTAAAAACATAACAAAAGGGTACACTCTCAAGTACGAGAACATAAAATTCGAAATTGATCCATCTAAGGGAAAAGACCTCGCCTGGTCTTCTGATGGAGACAGGATAGCTTTCTTTGCTCGCGTCGGACAGAAACATTCCCTGTTTATACTAAACGCCCTAACCGGAAAAATCCTGAGAAAGGTCAAGATCCCTGTCGACCAGCCCTCTTCTCCCTGCTTCTTTCCCCAGGAAGAGGAACTCCTATTTACAGCGTTTGACGAAGGATCACATGACATTTTCAGGATAAATCTTTCAACCGAAAAAATCCTGAATTTGACAGAAGACGACTTTTTCGAGAAGGCCCCGATCATCTCTCCAGATGGGACCAAGGTGGCTTATACAATTCGTCTTGATACTTACGACAAGCTTTTTCTCTCTCCCGTAAACAATTTGAAAAAAAGAACGCAGTTGACTTTCGGGAAAGGGAACACAATCTCCCCCCATTTTTCCGAGGATTCTAAAGAATTATATTTCTCGGGCGATATGAGAGACGCTTATAATATTTACTCGCTGAACCTCGAAACTGGAAAACTCACGCGTTATACAGACGTCAGGACCGGCAATTTCTTTCCTATCCCCCTTCCTAACGATCCCGAAAAGGTCATTTTTGCTTCTTTCAACAAGGGGTCATTCCAAGTTTTTAAAAGCGAGCTCGAAGGCGAGGTGGAAAAAACCATAACCTTTACAGAAGCGTCACCAGATGAGGAATTCAAGAGGTTTGAACCCATCATCTCTTTAGAAATTGATGATGAAGAAATTAAGCCCTATAAGGGTCTAGGCAAATTGTACCTCACCGCAAGGCCTCCGATTGACACCATCGTTTCCACGGATGGCTCTATCTACGGAGGTTCTGCCATAAGCTTTTCTGATTTATTGGGGGACTATACTTTCTTCTTGATGGCTTACCAAGTAAGAGCCTACCGCTCTTACCAATTTTCCTTTTTAAATCAAAGAAGAAGGCTTCAGTACATGGTCAATGCTTTTCAATATACCCAGTATTATTACCTTAACTCCTACTATGACCCCTATTACTATGACCGATTCACTTATTTTGATGCTACCGCAGTCCGAAAGATAACAGGCGTGAACGTTAGTGCATTCTACCCTTTTAACCGCTACTATCGAACACAAGCATCGATTGGTTATTATAATTATGAAGAAGACTATTTTGATCCACTTTATGCTGCCTACGGACTGTATGGCCAGTTTTGGAACGGCAGCATACTATCAGCCAGCGTATCCCTTATCGGGGAAACCACTCGTTTCAAATATCCTTACGGACCTATTGCTGGAAACACCTTCGCCCTATCTGTTTCTCAGGCCCTTCCAGTTTCAAACAGCTTTTTGCAGAATACCACTGTTCAAGCAGACCTTCGGAAATATATAAACATCGGATCTGATACCCTCTTTGCTGTTCGTTTTAGAGGTTTTTTCAGCCGCGGAAAAGATCCTTTTGTTTTTTATTGGGGAGGAAATAACGAGGTCCGCTCTGCTGGCTATTATAGTATTATCGCCAACGAAGGGTGGTATGCAAACCTAGAATTCAGGCTCCCTTTGATAAATGCAGCCTCGACAATTATAGGGCAACTGGGTCCTATCCGGGGAACCCTTTTCTTTGATATCACCAGAGCAAAAATCAAAGGATACCCAGCTACATTTGCTATGGAATTCCTTGGATTTGATGACCAAGGGCTTCCGCTAATTCGTGAAGTCGACGCCATTGGATCATACGGGTATGGGTTTGAATTCTTCTTCCTCGGTCTTCCCATACATCTTGAATTTGTCAGAAGGCTTGAGTTTCCTGATCTGTCAAAGCCGTTCGATTGGGACAAAAAGGGGAGTTTTAGGACAAGATTTTGGATAGGATTTGATTTTTAAAAATTTTTAATAAATTTCTTGAAATCCTCCTACAAGAGTGCTATAGTACCCAAGCCTTCTCAGCCATTAAACAGCAAATAAAGAAGGTTTTTCCACATTTGTGGATAAACCTGTGGAAATCTCATACACAAAAATGCAAGCTAAAGATAAACAAAACCCTTGGCTTCAAATCATGGGTGCTCTTCAAAAAAAGATAGATAAAAACAGCTATGAAACCTGGTTTGAGCCAACATCATACATAGGCCAGGAAACAAACAGCCTCTATATTAAGGTGCCTAATTCCTACTTCAAAGACTGGCTTGCTTATCATTATGCAAGCGTGATAAACAGCTGCTGTCAGGACCTCTACGGGAAGGTTTTTGACATCAAATTTATCTTTGATGATGACTCTTCCGCTTTCATGCGCCGCTCACCTCAGGAGAGAAAATCAAAGCGGGGTTCTCTGTTAAATCCAAACCTCAACCCGAATTATACATTTGAAAACTTCGTAGTCGGATCATGTAATCAATTCGCCCATGCCGCCTCCACCGCGGTAACCAAGAATCCTGCAAAATCATACAATCCTCTTTATATCTATGGCGGAGCAGGTCTAGGAAAAACTCATTTAATGAACGCCATAGGACATTGCATAATTCTTAACGATAGCGGATTGAAAGTATTGTACATTACAACCGAACAATTTATGAATGACCTGATTAACCATCTTCAGTACGGAAAAATACTTTCATTTCGCCAAAAATACAGAAATGTAGATGTGCTTTTGATGGATGATATCCATTATCTCTCTGGAAAAGAAAGAACAAAGGAGGAATTCTTCCATACGTTCAACCATCTCTACGATAGCCAGAAGCAGATAGTTATCTCCAGCGACTGTCCTCCTAAAGAAATCCCCCATCTTGAAGAACGGTTTCGTTCTCGTTTTGAGTGGGGGCTGATTGCAGACCTTAAGCCCCCTGATATTGAAACAAGGATTGCTATCCTCAAAAAGAAGTCAGAGCTGGAAGGGGTTTCTTTAGCTGAAAGTGTAGCCCTCTACATTGCTGATAAGGTCCATTCCAACATTAGGGTTTTAGAGGGATACTTACGCCGGGTCATTGCCTTCGCCTCATTGAAGGGCGAAAAAATTGATTTAGACCTGACTAAGGAAGCGTTGAGGAGCTTGCTAGATTCAGCTTCGACGGTGGTGACTATTGAAAAGATTCAAAAGATCGTTTGCCATCAGTTCAAGATAAAGCCCTCTCAGCTTAAATCAAAGAACAATTCACCAAAGATCGCCTTTCCTCGTCAGATTGCTATGTATCTTTCCAAGGAGCTAACGAGTTCTTCTCTTCCTGAAATCGGTAAAAAATTCGGTGGAAAACATCATACGACTGTAATCCACAGCGTAAGGAAAATAGAAAAAATGCACAACGAGGATCCAGAATTCAACAAGGAAATAAACACTCTGATTAGCTATATTCAGTAGAAGAATCAACGATTTATGTAGTATTTTCACTTTTTAATTGCTTTTATTTATTTTATTATTTATTTTAAAAATATATTAAATTAATAATATTATGTTTTAGGAAAAGGTGGAAAAATGAAATTTTCTATTCAAAAAGAGGACATTTTTGCTGAACTTCAGCTTCTTCACGGAATTGTAGAAAAGAGAAACACCATGCCAATCCTTGCCAATATCTTGGTAACAGCTTCAGGAAATGAGGTCGAGCTTAAGGGCACTGACCTTGAGGTTGGGTTAATAACGCATTTTCCAGCTAAGGTTGAAGAGGAAGGCTCTATAACACTATCAGGAAGGAAAATATATGAAATAGTAAAGTCTCTTCCAGATGGCGAGATGGTTACATTCAAAGAAAGCAAAGATCTTACAATGGGGATAACATCAGGAGCTAGTGAGTTTAAAGTCCTTTGCCTACCGAAAGAAGACTACCCTCAGATTCCCGAACCTAAATTTGAAAGGAATATCATTCTTCCGCTGGACAAATTTCAAGAAATGATAGATAGGGTCTACTATGCTATAACTCAAGAACAGAGATATTATTTGAGCGGTGCTCTGTTGATAATAAAAGATAGTGGTATGGAGTTGGTGAGCACAGATGGGCATAGGCTGGCTTATACATCAAAGCCTCTGGAAAAGATGAAGCTATCGAATGAAATAAGAGCGATCGTGGCCAAAAAAACTTTGAGCGAGCTAAGAAAATTTGAGGACGATTCAATAGAATTTGACATGGACGAAAGCAATCTCTTTTTTAAGGTTAAGAACACAACTCTGATCTCAAGGATTATAGAAGGAAAATTTCCAAATTTTGAAGCCGTCATTCCTAAGGACAACCCGAACACTTTCGCGGTTTCGAAGGAAGAAATAACTGATGCGGTGAGGAGGGTTTCTCTTTTTTCGACAGAGCGATCCAAAGGAATAAAATTCTATATAGAAAAAGATAAGGTAAAGCTTTTCTCCTCAAATCCAGAGATAGGAGAAGCTAGGGACAAGGTCGATGTTGATTATAAGGGTGAAGATTTAGAAATTGGATTTAACTCTCAGTACCTCCTTGATTTTTTGACCTCGGTCAGCGCAGAAACGGTTCGTTTCGAACTTAAAGATACAAACAGCTCTGTTCTTATAAGGCCTGAAGTTGAAGAGGATATAAAATATATATATGTACTCATGCCCATGAAATTATAATCGGGCGTACCAATTGTAAAGCCCCTGAAAGACAGCTTTTCTTCCGTTTAAGACCACAAGGCTGACAGAAAAAGGGGGCGTTTCTAGCCAATCACCGTATCTATACAATGAGAACCCTGGATTTCAAGAAGGAAATGGTTGGGTACACATATGATGCGCTCTCCAGCCAAATAAACGGGGGGAGTTAAGAGGCAGATTTTATGGCGGCAGGAAGATTCTGAAACCCGGGCTTTTCCGTTTTCGACGATAACATTTATGTTTCCTCTTTCAGTTTGAAACTTTCTGAAGAAATTTTTCTCCAAAGAAACATTGCCCACCTTTTGTCCCTCAATATAAAAAGATGCATAGGCTCCTTGATAAGGATGAACGCCCTTGCTGTTGAAGTGGGCGATGGTTAACCAGCAGGAAGGGCTGTGGTTGTTCATCTCTTTCCAGAGAGTGCGAAGTTTCCTTGACCTCAGATCCCGAACTTTACCTCCTTTTATAAACGTAAAGGATGGAATAGCCCTGTTACGAAGATGGCGAAAAGAGAGGGCAAGGTCAGGCTGCGACAATCTCGGGACAAGACGCCATCCTTGCTCGGAAAGGGTTCTTTTTAGCTCCTTCTCTTCGGGATGGAGATTAAGGAGAGTGAAACTATGACTTTGAATCATTCCGCATTTTTGCAGTTCTTGGAGGATTGTAGGGAGGAAAACCTGGGGGGAGTCAGCAAGCACATAAAATTGGAAGCCTGTTTGGCTAGATTTAGCGTTCAGAATAAAAGGGGTAAGCAGAGGAGCATAGAGAATTCTTCTAAAAAAACTACGTCTATCCATGACGCCCTCCTTTTTTTATTATTTCTATGATTACAGGGTAGAGGGTTGCTTTGTTTTTGGCCCGGAAATAACGTGAGAGGAAAACTCCAGCAATAATTAGAGCAGAAATTAGACCAATAAGGCTTGTTGCCGAAGAAGAGAGAGGTAAAAGAGGAGATAATAATGATCCCAATCCTAATCCGGCAAGAGAAGCTACGAGAAGCGATCCAAAGAGCAGGATTAAGTATCTGCTGTATTTTGTATCAGGGATTTCAACCTCGACCTCATCGCCAGGGGATGCACGAAGAGGATTCCTGACCATAATCAGACCTTTTGATTGATTTTGCCCGATGCACAAGCTCTGAGCCGAACACTTATGGCAGGCATCAGTAAAACACTGCACCTCAACCTGCGCCAAATCTTCTTTCGTGTCGACGACTAAACCCTTATCCCTCATCTTCCTTCTTCAAGCGGCCTATGGAGTCGGTGGGGCATTTTTCAATTTCTGGAATTTTTTCCGGGTCAATTTTTTTATAATCGGTGATTATTGCTAGATTATTTTCGATGATGATTGCTTCCGGGCAGGCCCGGGCACATATTCCGCAGGCAATACAGGCATTCTTACAGACCTTTCTAGAAACAGGCCCCCTGTCTAGGGAGCGGCAGAAGACGATAATTCCTTGAGAAATAGGATGGAGCTCAAAAAGGTTTCTAGGGCAGGCTTCGACGCACTTCCCGCAGGCAGTGCATTTATCTTCTATTACTACAGGTAGCCCTTCTTCACTCATGTAGAGTGCGTCAAAAGGGCAGGCTCGAACACAATCGCCAAAGTGTAAACAGCCGTACGAACACTGCTTATTTCCTCCTACGAGGTGAGAAGCATCGCAGGTTGAAATTCCGAGGTAAGTTCCCCTATCCTTGGCAGCTTCGTGAGTTCCGCGGCAGTGGAGACGCGCAAGCTTTTTCACAACCTCTGCAGCCGTGACTCCTAAAGTTTCAGCAATTTGTTTTACTCCTTCCGCGTCACTAACCGGGCAGCTTTCTGGGGTGGTTTCGCCTTTAACTACAGCCTCAGCAAAAGCTCTGCATCCTGCGTATCCGCAGGCTCCGCAGTTAGCCTGGGGCAGCATTTCAGACACTTCCTCTATCTTGGGGTCTTCATAAACCCTGAGTTTTCTGAAGGCAAAAACAAGCCCCAGAGAAAAGAGGAGGCCCAGGATCCCCATCGTGATTACAGGTACAAAGACTTCCATCATTTTATCATCCCAATAAACCCATTAAAGGCAAGGGCAAGGATCCCAGCGACAATAAGAGCAATGACTGCTCCCTTCAGCGGCTCTGGAACTTCTGCCAGGTCAAGCTGTTCTCTGATTCCTGCCATGATGATGATGGCCAAGGTGAATCCCAAGCCTGAGCCGAACCCGAATATGACAGCTTCAACAAAACCGTAATCTCTCAGGGCAGCCAGAAGCGCCAGTCCCATGATTGCGCAGTTGGTCGTGATCAGGGGGAGATAGATGCCCAGCGCCTGGTAAAGAGGAGGGCTTATCTTACGGATAAACATTTCTACCAACTGGACTAAGGAAGCGATAACAAGGATGAAGGATACTATCTTTAGGTAATCAAGCTCATGCGGGATAAGAATCCAGTGGTTGATTACCCAGGAGACGACAGCGGTGATAGTCATAACAAAGGTTACGGCCAGACCCATCGAGAAAGCCGAGTCGATTTTTTTTGAAACTCCAAGGAAAGGACAAATCCCCAGGAAGTAATAGAGGACAAAGTTATTGATCAAGATGGCAGAGATAAAGATAGCAACAAGTTCCATTCTTATTTCCTCGACTTTGTTCTGTGCTCAATATGCAACGCCAGAGCAAGAAGGATGCCCAAGGTGATAAAAGCACCTGGAGGAAGGATCATTATGATCCAGGGCTCGAACCAGGCCCCCATGACTTGATATCCAAGAAACGTCCCGGCCCCCAGAATTTCTCGGATAGCACTCAGCACCAGCATAGCCAGGACAAATCCCGCACTCATGCCCAGTGCGTCTATAAGAGAGCGCCATACTGTGTTTTTTGAAGAGAAGGCTTCTTGGCGGCCCAGGATTATACAGTTAACGACGATTAAGGGAACATAGGGTCCGAGGTTTTTAGAAATCGGAGGGAAAAAAGCAGCCAGAAACCGGTCGGCAACGGTAACAAAAGTGGCAATGATGATGATGTAGCTGGCAATCCTGACCTGGCTTGGGATGAGTTTTTTTATGGATGAAACCACAAGAGAGCTGAATATAAGGACAAAGGTTGTTGCCAACCCCATGGCCAATCCGTTGATCACTGCTCCTGTCACGGCAAGCGTCGGGCAAAGGCCGAGGAGCTGGCGAAAGACAGGGTTTTCATCCCATAAGCCCTTGATGAATTCTTGTCCGATGGTTTTAGTTGACATCTTGGGCCTCGCTGCTGAGTTTCCCTTCTTTTAATAGCCTTCTCGTATGCTCCAGAGAGCTGTTGACTATACCGAGGACAGCTTCAGAAGAAATCGTAGCACCTGTTATGGTGTTGATTTCCGACGGTAAAAGCTCCTCTGCTGACCTTGCCGCAGGCTTGCGCAGACTTATGGCTCCGCTGCAGTCTCTGTTTTCCCAGTACTGGAGGAACGATTCGGCATCAGTGATCTTTGCTCCTAATCCTGGCGTCTCCTTCTGGTCGAGGATAGCCAGCCTGTTTGTCCTCTCAAGAGATGTGTTTGTCCCTAACATGAGGGTGATTCTATCTTGAAAGCCTATTCCTGAAGCATGAATGGCAAAGCCGATAACAGTTCCTTGTTCGTCCTTCCCGCCATAGACAGAGAGATCTCGTTCTTCATACAGTTTTTGGGTGCTCACTGTTCCAGGAATGACTTGGATGATAGCCTCTTCTATTTCCCGCTGCTTGTTTAGCGCGATGCGTTCTTTTGTCAAATGGCCAACAGTAGCCAGGAAGCTGCCAGAGAGAAGTCCGATTGAAGTAAGGACAACAACCATTCGAACGGACAGCTTCATGCCTTTCTCCCTTCGCCAAGGATCCGAGGTCTAGTATAGCGGTTAAGAAGTGGAACAAAAGCGTTCATAAAAAGGATAGAATACATCACGCCTTCGGCAAAGCCGCCGAAAAGACGGATTAAGCCTATCACGATGCCTATTCCCAGGGCATAAATCCAGGTGCCTAGAGGAGTGATAGGCGAAGTGACCATATCTGTGGCCATAAAGAAAGCTCCGATCAGTAGCCCTCCGGCCAATATATGAAAGAGAGGAGAGGCATATTTTTCTGGGTTGGCGAGCCAGAAGGCGCCAGTAAAAGCCGTAAGAGAGAGGAGAATGCCCAGAGGAATCCGCCAGTCAATCACACGACGGGAGAGGAGGTAAAGGCCTCCCAGAATAAGGGCAAAGGAAGAGGTTTCACCCAGGCAGCCGCCGACGTTTCCTGTAAAAAGATCCTTAAGAGGAGTCAGCGTACCCCTTGCTATTGCATCCTCGAACCTCAAATTTCCTAGTGGCGTGGCAAAGGTTGCAGTCTGGATTTTTAAAGTCGCAGGAGGGATCCAAGTCGTCATAGCCACTGGAAAGGCCGTTTGGAGAAAGGCTCTTCCGACCAACGCTGGATTAAAAATATTATAGCCTAAGCCTCCAAAAACCTGCTTTCCTATAGCAATAGCCATAACTGCTCCGATAATAGCCAATTCTACAGAGAGAGAAGGAGGGAGAGTCATCGCCAGGAGTAATCCTGTGATTACAGCCGACCCGTCAAAGAGAGAATGAAGAGGTTTTCTCCTCAGCCAAAGGAAGAGTGCCTCAGTTACCAGGCAGGTAGCAACGCAGGAGACAAGCAGGACAAGGGCTCTAAACCTGAAAAAATATAGGGAGGCAGCCACAGCGGGAACAAGGCTTGCAATCACGGCATACATGATCTTCGGGACAGAATCTTTATCTTTAAAGTGAGGGGATGATTGAAGGATGAAAGCGTTATTAGTCATTAAGCACTCTTTTTTTGTTTCAAAGCGATAATTCTATTTTTGCCGACGCGCATCCAGTGAACAAGGGGAATCTTTGACGGACATACATACTGGCAGCAGCCACATTCGACGCAATCCTGGACACCCCATTTTTCAGCGGCACTCATATCATCGAACTTGACATATCGTGCGAGTTGGGTAGGAACGAGGGTCATAGGACAGTTGTCTACACAGCGGCCACAGCGGATGCAGGGGTATTCCAAGCCAGGGCGGGGAGCAGCCCAAGCCAATATACCGGAGGTTCCCTTGACAACCGGTACATCTAAAGACCACTGGACGATTCCCATCATCGGTCCTCCCATAACAAGAATATCAACATCTTCCTTTAATCCGCCACAGAATTCAACAGCATTTTTAAAGGGCGTTCCGATTCGGACGAGTATGTTTTTAGGCTCATTGATGCCCTGTCCTGAGACTGAAATGACTCTTTCATACAGGGGCTTTCCCTCGCTTACAGCCTCCCAAATCGCTTTGGCGGTTCCTACATTTTGGACGACAACTCCTACATCAAAAGGCAGGCCTCCCGTGGGAACTTGCCGGCGGAGAAGAGCATATATCAAGTTCTTTTCGGCCCCTTGCGGATATTTTGTCTTAAGAAGAGCGACCTCTCCATCAAAATCAAAACTTTGAATTTTTTCTCGGAAAATTTCGTGCGCTTTCTTTTTGTTGTCTTCTATGCCCACGATGATTCGCTTTGCTCCGGTAGCGATGCGTGCCAGCTCTGCACCTTTTAGAATATCCTCAGGTGCCTCCAGCATTAGCCTGTAATCGGAAGTCAGCAGCGGTTCACATTCGCAGCCGTTTATAATGAGTATCTCGATAGGCTTGTCTTTGGGAGGAGAGAGCTTCACGGCGGTCGGGAAAGCTGCCCCTCCCATCCCAACAACTCCTGCTTCCCTGACTTTTTGCCGTATTTCCTCGGGACTAAAAGAAAAGGGATCTTTTGTCTCTTTTTTTTCGGAAAACGGATTGTCCTGACCGTCATTTGTGATTGATACAGTCGGAACCGGAGTCCCTCCTGGATGATCATAATTATCCACAGAAATAACCTTTCCTGAAACACTGGAATGAACAGAAGCTGAGAAGAGCGTCTGCCCCTCACCTATTTTCTGGCCAAGAAGGACTTCGTCTCCTTTTTGGACTAATGGCTTGGCGGGCTTGCCAAAATGCTGAAGAAGAGGGATCATTACTTTTTCTGGAGGAGAGAGGGATTCTATGCCCTTATCAGCCGTCAAATCTTTAAACTCAGGCGGGTGGATTCCATGGGGAAAGGTCTTTGTACTCATCGAATTAGAGTTGGCCAAGAAAAATGAGAATAAAGTTTAGTCATTCTCATATGGGATTGTCAACCCTAGTTAGGAGTGTTTCTTGACATGAATTTTATGCTAGCAATGATCGCCTCCTTGAAATCAACAACAGCAAGATATTTTGTAATTAATGGGGATATATCTTTTTGATCTTCTCTTGCTCTGTCCGATTCAGAACTTTATATTTCTTATAAGTTCCTTGATCCCGTAAACCTCCGCTACCTTATCCCAGTTGAT
>WVZK01000148.1 GCA_011772475.1 Candidatus Aminicenantota bacterium
CTTGACGTCTATTTCTGTCAAAACACCAAAGCCCTCGCTTTTGAGAGAAGAAATAACTCTTTCAAGTACTTTGTCGAAGGAACCTTCAATTTTTTTACTAAAATAATAACTCATTCTCCCGTCTCATTTTTTTATGTTCCGCCTTCCTTTCAATATTTTCTGAAATTCTGCAAAACTTCAATGACCTCATTAATTTTTGCTTCTTTGTCATCTCTACTACCCTTTAGAAAAGAACCACGCACACACCCTCTCAAATGTCTGTTCAAGATATTCTCTTCCACACGCTTTATGGCACCTACAACAGAAGAAAGCTGCGTTAGTATATCAATACAATATCTCTTCTCTTCGATCATTTTTTGAATACCCCTAATCTGTCCTTCTATTCTTTTCAAAGGTACAATTTCTTCTTGGTGAGTTGTAAATTGTTCTTGCATTTTCACCTCCTATACTATATATTTATGTATATCATACCCCCCTAGGGTATGTCAACAGGAATTTTCATAAAATAATGCTTTTATTATCAATTCCTTACTCTCTTCCCCTTCCAGGTGTGCTCTCTTAATATTGCTTTTCATGAATCTCTTAAATATCTTCATGCCTGCCTTGTTTTTCTGAATTCCATTCTATTTATTCAAATAACATTTTAGTACCTTATATTTATTCGTCACAATTAGAGAGATGCTCTTCCTTATCAGAAACTATATTTCGCCTTGAAGTAAACTTCGTCGTTATCTTTGACTCGTCCAAAAACAGCATTTTCCTTCCCGTCTATAAACCGATATCCAATAGTCACCTCGGCATTATCAAAAGGATAATAGGCGACCTCAGGTGAGAAAAGAAAAGCATAATTGTCTTTTATCTCTGTAAAGCTCCTTATCTCTGCTCCGCCTCCCAATGTCATTTTTAGCTTATCACGGAGCAATTTCTTCTCAATGCCGAAAAGAAAATACTCACCCATCTCCTCTTCTTTTCTTTCGTGAATAAATCCATGTAAATACTGTCCGTTGATGTACCAACCACCTTTGAAGCTGTAATCAGCTCCGACAACGTACCTGAAATATGGTTTGTCCAAAGCCACTGATCTCTGGATACCCATACCTAAATCTGTTAAATCTGTCGCCATTTTCACCTCTTCAGGAAAGAACAGAGCACCCTCTGCCCAAATGCCAACCTTTCCCAAAGCACCAGCTACATCCAGACCCAAGACCTGTATTCTGGGATAAACAAGTTCCACTTCTACATCTGTGTTACCAAAAATATCAACGGGCGTGAGCTTGACCTTATTCGCCAAGGGAATATCATCTCGTCCATAGAAATAACTCAGAGAAAAATCATAGCCGAAGAAGTTTTTCTCTATTTTGAACCCGAACATCGAGCTTTCCTTCAATGTTTTTTCAGGAGTTATGACCTTATCACTCAAATTCCTCAAACTCAGTCCTGGAGGGAGCTCAACAGGAGCGGATAAAGCCCCGGCCCACTCTTCTATGGGGAGAGCCGCTGGAGTAAAGATAGGGATGTAAACTGCGGTCAAGGTAAAATCACCCAAGTAGTAACTCGCTTTAATTGCAGTCGATCCTAAATGCCGGCCAAAATCCCAGATGTCTTCCAGGTCATCAGGATTCAGGTTGTCGGTTGGATTCAATTTATCCGCCGTTCCCCAGGAAATGCGCTGTAAACCGATGCGAATGTCCAAGTTAGGCGCAAGAAATCCGTAAAGGTCCACATAAGCCTCCCTGAACAAGAGGCTCCAGGGAGAAATCTTATCCTTCTCTGGCAGCATAAGATCAGTGGAAGAATTTACCTCCGGAAATCCAAAGTTTCTCCCCCAGAATTCAACATAAACCTGGGCGTCCTCCGAGGGGCTCGCTTTTAGCTTTAGATCAAAGCGGTTCTCATTCCAGTAAAATGTAAAATCCTTCTGCGAAAAGAGCCGGGTATCGGTCTGGACATAGCCACT
>WVZK01000184.1:0-178 GCA_011772475.1 Candidatus Aminicenantota bacterium
GAAAATTCTTTTAGAGTATCCGCTACAGCTATTATTCCAATCAAATCATCATCTGCAGCTACTAACATGGCTGTTTTTCCTTCGTTTTCCAGTTTTTCTAATTCCCTATAGGCTTTAGAAGTATCGATATTTTTGTCCTGCATTAATCGTCTGTTGCCCAGGAGAACATTATTTTCTT
>WVZK01000184.1:333-1945 GCA_011772475.1 Candidatus Aminicenantota bacterium
ACGCTATAACGTCGGTTAATTCCGGTTCTCCCTTGGTAAGGGTACCTGTTTTATCAAATACAATAGCGTCAATCTGATGGGCTATTTGAAGCGATTCTGCACTCTTTATCAAAATGCCATTCTCAGCGCCAATCCCTGTTCCCACCATAACCGCAGTCGGTGTAGCTAATCCCAACGCGCAAGGGCAGGCGATAATCAAAACAGCAATAAAAATGGTAAGGGCAAAGAGAAAGCCCTTGCCGGCAATAAGCCAAACGCCAAAAGCAAGTATACCTATAACCACAACTGCAGGAACAAAATAAGCGGAAATCTTATCGGCAAGTTCCTGAATGGGTGCTTTGGATCCTTGAGCTTCTTCTACCAATTTTATAATTTGGGCCAAAGCTGTATCTTTGCCGACTTTTGTGGCTTTAAATTTGAAGCTTCCGGTTTTGTTAATGGTTGCGCCGATAACCTGAGCTCCTTCGGATTTCTCTATAGGAATGCTCTCGCCGGTTATCATCGATTCATCTACGCTGGAATGACCTTCCGTTACTATTCCATCGACTGGGACCTTTTGGCCGGGTTTAACAACCACTATATCGCCGGCAATAACTTCTTCAACCGGGATTTCTTTTTCCTGACCATCCCGTAAAACTGTAGCTGTCTTGGCTTGAAGGCCCATGAGTTTCTTTATCGCTTCTGAGGTCTTGCCTTTGGCAATAGATTCAAGCAACTTACCTAATAGAATAAATGCAATAAGAAATCCTGCTATTTCATAATAGAGATTCTTCATTGTAAAAAGTGCAGAGCCTGACCAGATGGCAATTGAGGCGTAAAGGCTATAAAGATAAGCTGCGCCTACTCCTAAGGCCACAAGGGTATCCATATTGGCTGTCTTTGTTTTAATTACAGCTGTAATCCCTTTGGTGAAAAATTGATAGCCAGCAAACATAATGGGGGTAGCAAGAAGAAATTGGATTAGTGCCATATGTGTTTTCATCCAGGCTGCAATGGGTAAATTCAGGCCCGTGGCCATGGCAAAATACATAAGAGGGGCCGCCAAGATGATAGAAACACTGAATTTGACTTTAAGGCTTCTTATCTCCTTCTCTCGCGCTTCCTTTTCTAAATCAGGAGTTGTCTTGTCTTCCTCAATGGCCTCATAGCCGGCTGCTTTAATTGTTGCTTTAATCTTTTCAGCGGAAAGAACTGATGTGTTAAATTGAATCTTAGCACGCTGATTCACAAATAACTCTTTCTTGGTTATCCCCGTAAGACTGTTTAAAGCTCCTTCTACCGTGCTAAGGCAATGAGGGTTATCCATGCCGATAACCTTAAGGCTTACTGTAGCTGCGCCTTTTACTGCAGGGGTCTCTTTTGGCTTGATTGTCTTATAACCTGTCTTTTCAATAGTTTTGTGTAAATCTTTTAAACTTACTTTTGTGGAATCATAATCGATATGTGCTTTTTCGCTGGTAAAATTAACCTTGGCATTCGAAACACCGGGCAGTTTCTTCAAAGCATTTTCAATAGTCAGCACGCAACTTGAACAATGCATTCCGGCTATGTTGATAACCGCTTTATCTTGAGAAAGTGTGGCACCCTGGGGTCTCGGCTTTTCATCTTTTTG
>WVZK01000158.1 GCA_011772475.1 Candidatus Aminicenantota bacterium
GAGCAGTTGAAAATCTTCGCCCTTCCGTTGCCGTCGCGCCTCACCTCTCCTCTCAAGTAGCAGGCGGGCGGAGAACCAAAAGTGAGGCATTTTGTCTCCCCCACTCCTTCCAGAAGCCCGGTCTCATCCTCAAAGAGAAAAAAGTATTTCCGGCCCCGGCTCACCGCTTTCTGGCGGGCATCCACCACCCTGACCACAAGCTCCACTTCTCGGCCCGCATAATCCTTCAAATCTTTTACACGGAGCGTCGGCCTTTTCCCCTCGAAGAGGGAAAGAGAATCTCCTTCAGGGTCAAAGCCGAGGGATTCGACGAGCATCCTCTCCTTCTGCTTTGGGTCCAGGTCCGAGACCTCCTCCACATCCTCCAGTCCTCTGAAATAGCGAAGAATTTGCCGTGTTCTTCTGGGCTCGAGAGAATCGAAGACTCCTGATTTGATCAGAGAGAGGAGTTCTGATTTTGTCAGAGACACCCGGCAGAGAAAATCCTCTACGGAAAGATACTCACCGTTCTTTCTCTCTTCGATGACCTTCTCTGCAGTCTTTAAAGCCAGCCCCTTGATGGAAGTCAAACCCACCCGGATGTTCTTCCCTTCCACCTCAAACTGGTAGTAGCTGCAGTTCACATCCGGCCCTAAGATTCTGATCTCCTTTCTCTTGGCCTCCTCGATGTATTCCGCTAATCCGTAGTAGCCGCCTCCAGCATTGAGCACAGAGGCAAGGTAGGGAACTGGGTAGTGGGCTTTTAAGTAAACGGCCTGGTAAGCCATGTTGGCGTAGGAAGCACTGTGAGCCTTGTTGAAGGAGTAAGAAGAAAATTCCTCCATGACCTTCCACAACTTCTTTATCTCCCCTGGGGTGTATCCCCTCTCTGTTCCTTCCCTGCAAAACCCGCCCTTAAGCTGGGCATCAACCTGTTCTTTTTTAAGAGTCCGGCGGAGAAGGTCCCCCTCTTCGGGTGGCATTCCCGCCACCCGTTCGGCGATCTGCATCACCTGTTCCTCATACAGAAGAATGCCTCCAGTCTCAGGGAGTATTCTGTCCAGGAAACCATCCCGAGAAACAGGCCTCCCTTCCCGAATGCGGAGCAGGGCTTCTTTCATGCCGCTCTCGGTCGGTCCGGGTCTGATAAGAGCTAAAGTCTGAGTCAGTTCGTAAATATTCTCTGGTTTCATGCGGCGGAGGAGATTCATCATGGCCGGACTCTCCACCTGGAAACAGCCTATGGTCTGGGCCTTCTTTAAAAGGTCATAAGCTTTCTTATCTTGAGGAGAAATCTGCCTTATTTTCATCATCCTTTTAGTCTCAGAGATAGCAGCCAGCCCCCTCACCGAAAGAAGGTCAAGTTTTATGAGTTTCAGGTCTTCCACAGTATCCCGGTCGTAATGGGACATGACATAACCCTTGGCTGATTCTTCAAGAGGAAGATACCGGGCTGCGGGCGAAGGAGTGAGCAGTACTCCGCCCACATGGAGGGAGTTCTCTGCGTAGACAGAAGTAAGCTCCGAGGCTGCTTTCCATATTTCCATGTAGCCAGGGAGCGGTCTGTCTTTTTTCAGGAAATCAGGCTCAGCGAAAAAGGGAGCCTTTTTGCTCAGGGATCTGGATTCCTCAGGCGGAAGGCCAAAGGCGCGGGCTGTCTCGTAGAGTGCAGAGCGGGCACGGTAATTTTTCAGGCTGCAGACAAAGGCTGCCCCAGTCCTCCCCTGCCCGTATTTCTCTAACACGTAGGTGAGAACCTGGTCTCTTTTCCTTGAGTCAAAATCCAGGTCTATATCCGGAGGGTCATCGCGGCCTTTATTCAGGAATCTCTCAAAGTAAAGGTCATACTCGATGGGGCTGATGTGGGAGATTCCCAGAAGAAAGGTCAGAAAAGAGGAGGCACCCGAACCCTTGAGGTTGTGGAGGATATTGTTGCGGCGGGCGAATCGAACAACATCATGGACTATCAGGAAGTAGGGAGCAAAGCCTGACCTCTCGATAACGGCTAACTCCTGCTTTGCTCTCTGTCTCTCGCGCCAGCTCAGGTTTTTCAGCCTCCTCAGCCTTTCCATCACTTCATCCCTCAAGGTTGTGGGGAAAAGATCTTCAGGGAGAGGAGGCACGATGTCCGAGAAAGAAAACTGGCATTTCTCCGCCACCTCAAAGGTCTTGCGGAAAATCTTCTCTGCATCAGGACCAAACTTCCTGAGAGCCAAAGCTTCCTGGTGCGGACCGAAAAGCTTTATCCGGCCCTTCAGTTTATCCCTTTCCGGGGGGAAGGGAATCTTTTTCTGGATGGAATGGAGAAGAATCAATCGCTCAGGGTTTCGTATAAACTTCAAGGGATTTACCCAGACCAGGGGCAAATCGTGATCCTGGGCCCAGGCGAGAGCCTTTTTGAAGTTAAAAAAATCGACACCGATGTAAAAATCTTCTCTTGAAAAAGGGAGTAAGGAATCAGGAGATTCTTCGTCTCTCGGCTGAGGGATGAAGATCACAACCAGCCCTTCTGTCTTCTCTATCTTTTTATGGTTGAGAATCTCCATCAAATTCCAGTACCCTTCTTTGTTCCTGACGATAAAGAGAAATTTTTTCTCCTGGATTTCTATCTCACAGCCGAAAAGGGGAGTAAAACCACGACCTGTGGCTGCCCTCTTCCATTTCCCCCAGCCGTAGAGATTCTCCGTATCTGTCAGGGCTGCGGAAGGAAGTTTTCTCTCTAAGACCCAGAAGGCGAGCTCTTCCAGAGTTGCCCCTCCTTTTCCTTTGCTGTAGACAGAATGGACTCTTAGCGGTATGAACATTTTTCTATTTCGTCAAGGAGGCTGTCTTCAGGACAAAACCTCTCTTTCTTTCAAAACTGTAAAGGCTGTCGAGCATCCTCTCCCGGACCGTAAGCACTGAGCCAAACCCGTACTTCTCTCTCACCTGGTCCACAGCGTTGCCCAGCTTCTCTGGGCGTTCGGAGTAGGGCTCGAAAAGAGAAAGAGGTCTGGCGCTCACCAGGTCAGAAGCTTTCACCCCCACCAGACGGAGCGACAAACGAGAGGAAGAGAAAAGCTGGAGGAAAAGCTCTTGAGCGATCTTATAAATTTTTCCCATCTCCTGGAGGGGGCTTATGAGGAGGCGTCTTCGGGCTTCGGTTTTAAAGTCAGAATACCTGGTTTTGACTTCGATGATATGGGCAAAAAGGCCTTGCTCCCGCAAGGGGAGGGTCAACCTATCACAGAGATAGGCCAGATGGGCCAGGAGCAGGCGTCTATCCCAGATGTCTTCTAGAAAAGTCGTCTCCCGGGAGACAGATTTGGGCACAGAGGCGGTCACCAAGGGCCGGGTATCAACCCCTCTGGACTGGAGATAAAGCTCTTCTCCGTTTAAGCCGAAAAGCGAGCGCAGGGTTGGCCGCGGCAGCCCCCACAGGTCGCCGATTTTATGGATGTTGAGCATGCGGAGTATGACCTGAGCTTTGGGCCCTATCCCGGGTAAAGACTCGATACCCAGGTTCTTCAAGAACTCTTCCTCTCCACCCGGTCCAATCTCGACCAGCCCGCCTGGCTTAGCCTGGCTTGTGGCCAGCTTGGCCAGAATCTTATTAGGGCCCACTCCCACCGAAACAGTGATGCCCAGTTCTTTCTCCACCTTCTGTTTGATCTCTTGGGTAGTGCGGGAAAAAGAGGAATAAAGGGGGCGGCAGCGGGTCAAATCAAGGTAGGCTTCATCAAGAGAGGCTTCCTCCACATCCGGAGTATACTTGGAGAGAAGACGGAAAAACTTTTCAGAGAAAGCCCTGTAAATCTGGAAGTTTCCCCTTACGAATATCCCGTGGGGACAGAGCTGGTAGGCTTTCCGCAGAGGTATGCCGGCATGGACACCGTATTTTCGGGCCTCGTAGGAAGCGGTCGAGGCTACTCCCCTCTCATGGGGAAGACCTCCGACGATGAGCGGTTTTCCTTTGAGCGAAGGGTTAAGGAGCACTTCGACAGCCGCAAAAAAAGCATCGATGTCAATATGGACAACACATCTCCTTCTCATTTTTCTAACCTTTTTTAGTATGTTGGTCTGTTTACCGCTTACACGTTGCTTCTTGCGGCTGGTTCATCCGCAGGCGCTTGATTGATTTTGCGTAGGGGTTTGATTTATCAAACCCACATTTTTGATCCTGCAAATGAATTCTCCGTTCACCGCTTTGTGTTTCACGGTATAAAGCCTGATCGGGAGATCGGGCTCTACATATATGTTAGTCCGCTACTCCGTTTACGCCGTTGGCGCTATCTCAGCGCTCTTCGACGTTCAGTACTTCCTCAGAATCCCGATCACTCTTCCCAGGATTCTCAATTCCTTGACTTTGATCGGCTCAAACTCCGGATTTTCAGGCATAAGAAAGACATTCCCATCTTCTATCTTCAGCCTTTTCAAGGTCACCGAGCCGTCATCCAGAAGGGCTATCACCATCTCTCCAGAGCTTGCTGAATTTGTCCTCTCCACGAGCACCCGGTCTCCCTCATCGATGTAGGCATCCACCATACTTTTACCGTCAACATTGATACAGAAGATGTTTCCTTTTCTCCGGCCCACCATCCAGTCTGGAACTTCCACCGCCTCTCCTGAAACATCAAAGACCTCTTTCGGCTCACCAGCCGGAACAAGGCCTACTAAGGGAACTCTGGTTTGATTCTCCAAAAGAGCCGGGAAGCCCTTGAGCTTCAGTTCCCCTTTCATCCTTTCCAAATAGCCTTTTTTCTCAAGGCTCTGGGTGTGCTTGAAAACAGCCGAAGGATTGGCGATGTTCAGGATCTCTCCCAGCTGCCTGATCGTGGGAGAATAGCCCTGCGCGAGAATGAACTCTTCGATGACTTTCAACACTTTCTTCTGCCTCTCTGTGAGTTTCTTCCTGATTTTGTTTACCATTTTGTTCACCATATATATTAATAAGCCTTCTTCCGGGTTTTGTCAAGAAAAAATTAAAAAAAATCAAAAAAAGGTAAAAAAATGGGGACAGGCCCCATTTTTTAGCCGGTGGGCTTGATGAATCAAGCCCCTACATGCATATAATATAAAAAAGTAGCCTGTCCCCTTTTTTACTCTTTTTTATATTTTCCAGCCGCCGGCGACGACCAAATTTGTTCCGCTGATAAAATCAGCTTCATCCGAGACTAAAAACAAAACAGCACTCGATATATCTTCAAACTTCCCCAATCTGCCTCTGGGGATGCTTTTACTCTTAGGAAGAATTCCGCCTTCCATAAGCCCTGGAGATACCATGTTAACCGTTATTCCTGCTGAAGCCTCTGAAGCAGCCACAGAACGCGTCAAAATCAGGAGACCTGTCTTGGCTATTGCATAAGGAACTATTTTCGAAAAAGCCACAAGTTGCTCAGCCCGGCTGTAGCCAAGATTTATAATCCTCCCCCACTTTCTTTTTCTCATTCCAGGAAGAACAGCCTTAAGACAATACAAGGCACTCATCAAATTACTGTGCAGAATGTAGTCCCATTCTAATGATTCAACCTTTTCCCAAGATCTGACAAGGATCGGACCAACGTTGTTGACCAAAATATCCACTCTACCGAATTTCTCTTCAACCTTTTTGATTAGGGCCAAAGCTTCTTTCTCCTTTGTTAGGTTTGCACGGAAACAGCGAGCGAGCTTCCCTGTCTCTCGAATCTTCTTTACAACCTTCTCTGCGGCATTCCTGTTGTTTCTATAATGAACAGCCACTCCAGAAGTGGCATCAGCCAATTTTAAGGCAATATCTTGTCCAATCCCACTACTGCTTCCTGTTACTAAAGCTATTCTGTCTTCCATTTGATCTCTTTTCTCGCTCTTGAAGTAAGCAATTATATTACATTCCTCTAAATAATAAAAATCCTGCTTTAAAGTGGGACCAATTCTTTCATACTTTTGACTTTTTAATTAAAATGCAAAATTGAATATTGAAAACCTAGAAAAACGACAAAAGTTTGAAAATCCTGGCCCCATAATCCAAAAAAGGAGAATAATTATGAAACTCATAATTGAGGTTATTGAAATAGAAGGGGAATGTCCTGTTTACAAAATGGGAGATAGGGTTGTTCTCGATGATGGCTACAAAGTCAATCTTAAGGAGACAGACAATATCTGCATGCACTCCCTTGGATCTTTACTCCCCTATTACAACGCTCTGGCCAAGGGAGTCAGCGCTTTAGAACTCGGCCTCGCCAAAGAAGGCAGTGATGCTTACATCCAGTGTCTCGATCCAAAAAAATACACTGGAGGCGGCACCGTTACTTTTAAAATTAGTAGAAAAGACTGATTTTTAGCTTATCATTTCTGGGCTGGCAGGGTGTAGTTAAAAATGTCTACATGTAACTTCCACGAACCATCAGCCGTTTTCTTCCAAACGACGACATATTTACCTTTTTGTTCAATAGGTTCTTGTCCTTCAGGCTGGATTGTGAGAGTGAACTTGCCAATTTCGTAGGCTAAATCACCGCTGCCAAATACATCCACTATAGTCAAAACTGCATCCTTGACTCCCATTTGTAAGCCTTGGCTCCAGAATGCTTCTATTCCCTGCTTGCCTTGAATCATATCGCTGTCAGGTGGCAATAGAGTAGCATCATTTGTGTACAAGGCAGCCAAGGCTGTTGCATCGCCCTGACGAACTGCCTCCCCAAATTTTAGATTCGCCTCTTCAATAGCCATACGAACCTTCTCCACATCCATTTCTTCTGTTGGAGGTGGGACACAACAGAGGAGAATAAAGCAAAAGAGAAATACGAAGATTAAAGAGCAATTTGTGAATTTCATAAATTCCTCCTTTTTAAAGTTAAGGCACAGTTCTGCCTCATCTATTTAAACTGAAATTGCAGCTGTCAGAAAAAAGTTCTTTCTTGTTCTTTTTCGCAATCTTATCTCAGCTGACTAAGCTCTTAGCTTCCCCAATGAGAGCTGTATATCTCTGACGATATCTAAATGACTAATAGCAAATAACCTATATACTATATCTATTTTTTTGTCAAAAAGATGTTGCTATCCTTAATGAATCTGCTATAATTCACCTCGATTGGAGGTTCTCATGCTCAAAAGATATCAGGTTTTACTTCCCGAATGGCTAGGGGATTATGCTGACTTTTCTGCTGATGAATATGATTTAAGCTTTTCGGAAATAATCAGAACAGCATATTGTTTTACAGCTATTGTTGTAATAACTAATATGTTTCCAGAATATAAACCAGGTATAAAATTTGAAGAAATTTATGCTTCTGTAAAGGAACTTCAGCAAAATAAAGCAGGAAGAGATGAATTGCACAAATTATTATCTAAGATTTATTTTGAAGCGAGAAAGGCTGTTGAATACAGAATGGGCAAAGAGAAAAAGCTAAGAAAGAAATAAAATAAATTCCTGCTAAATGTCTTCAAAATCTCTTTAATCACTTAACCAATTAGCCGCAAATGCTTCAAAATATTCTCCGTTTAGAACGGCAGCTTCTCTTTAATTAAAAAACACTATGGGAAGATAGGGAACGAGTGAAATGTAAATCAGTATTTATGTTCCAGCGATCGAAATTACTAGTTCTTCAATCCAGCCAGCCTCTTCTTCGCATCCTCAACCTCAGCAATACCAGGGTCAGCGTCTTTCCAGAGCTCGAGGAATTTATTTAGCTAGACTGACTTTTCTAAAGCAAATATGAAACAAGTATTTCGAATATCGTTAGATTTCCTTTGAGTTACTCCTTTAGTCTTCCAGCTTTGCGGTTGCAACGTCGAATATCCGAACCTGGTAAATTCCATCAAAAGGAATATCCAAATCCTTTAATATTTGCTCTATCGCTTCTTTGTTTGGTGCTTCCCACTCGCAGAAGTACTTGTTATCCTCAAAATCACAATGTGTTCGGATCCAAGTAACTCCTGATTCCGTGAACTTAGGAGCTTCTTCCTGGGCGTACTTTATCAGAGCTTCCTCAGTGAAAGGCACTGAATGTACAGCAATAAAACGTGGCATGTTTCCCTCCTTTTAGTTATTAAATGATGTCATCAAGCTACCAGATGAGCTGCACTCTGTCAACATTAAAATAATATGGCGAAATTATGGTGGAGCTGAGGGGATTTGAACCCCCGACCTCTGGATCCACAGTCCAGTGCTCTAAGAGAGAAATAAAAACATATTATTAACTCTTCAGCCCAGCCAGCCTTTTTTTTGCATCCTCAACCTCAGGAATACCAGGATCAGCGTCCTTCTAGAGGTCGAGGAATTTCTCGTAATGCTCTATGGCTTTGGCTGTAGTGCCTTGCTCTTCGTAGATTTTCCCGAGGCCCAATTACGGCTAATGGTGACTAAACCTTTTTGCTGAATTTCCCCATAAAAAGAGAGCCAGCAGGGGGATTCGAAACCCCGACATTATGTTTACCGTCTTTAGGCGTTAATTCGTTCTTCTGTTTTTTCTGTTTTACGACACTCCCGGATCCACTGCATCAACCGACATCCAGCATCTTTCGGTGGCTTGGCGATGTTATGCCAAACAAGATGAGCTTTTCCATTCTCTCCAACCAGCAACAACCCAGTCATTCCACGGGACCGGTGCAAAGCCTTGATAGCTTGAGAAGGCGTCTGCACAATAGGGGTTCCTACATTCAATGACGTATTGACAGCTACCTCCACGCCTAATCGACGGCCTATCGCCTTCAAGATAGCATGAGAAAATGGATCTACTTCCTCCCGCACAATCTGGATACGGCTCGTACCATCCCTGTGAATGACTGCAGGCACCAAATCGTAACACACTTCCTTAGCCTTGACAGTAAGGACCATGTAATTGTAGGCGTTGTAGTCGTCGTCGGATGCCCCTTCGGACAGGCAGTATAGTTTCTTCGCTTCTTCCAGAGTAAGTATCGGAGCTAATGGACGAAAACTCTCCCTATATTTTACGTGTGCATTTAGTATCTTCAGAGTTTCTGGATTGCACGGATTAGCAAGAATTGTCCGATGACCAAGAGCACGCGGCCCTGTCTCGCTAGCCCCTTGAAACAGGCCTAGTACTCCATCGTGCGCAATAATGTTTGCAACCATATCAGCAATTCTCTCTCTCTCTCTTGGATTGCTAATATTTCCTAGCTCTATACTTTTTGTATCATCTGCTTCCGAGATGGCGTTCTCTATACTTTCGTTGGTCGGAGCACTACCACATATGAAAGCGTGCTTCATAGGTGGGCCCAGAGAAGCTCCATGACTTAAGGCAAAATTGTAGCAGGCTCCCATCGCAACGCCCGTGTCGCTTGGATTTGGCGGAACCCAAAGATGAAGCCGTGTATTCTTTTGCCTGAGGTTTCGGAGATAGTAGGCTTCATCGAAGTTTTCCAGTAAATTCATGTTGGCAACACAGTTGAGCGATGTCCCCCCGCTGAACACAAGTTGGTGACTTGAGGTGCGCTGGATGAGATAGTCAACGATATGGAATAGCGCATCTTCAAACACCATCTGGAGCGCTGCGGCCTTGTCAACTCGTTCTTGTGTAACCTCGGTGAGCTCGATATCGTCGATTTTCAGAACCGTACCAGGATTCCACATCTTCTCTACAGGAATCGGTTCGCCGATGATTTCCACGAGCCGTTTGCCATACGGCTTCAGTTGCCCTCGCCGATGGTAGTTGATAAACGATCTATTTACGCGTACCTGACCATCGGAACCGAAGTACAGGATCTGCCGCAGGCGCTTGTAATAGGGATTCGTTAGACGATTGGTGTCCCCCCAAGCACTGGCTCCCATAAACCGTCCCTCACTGCTGAGGGTTGTCCATCCCCCCTGTGTAGAACTGATTACAGCGTAAAGGAATCCTAACGAATCAAATAAATTGTGGAAGCTCTGGATGAGTTCCACTTTCCCCTGTTTAGCTACATAGGTTGACATTGCACCGTCGTCTCCAAAACCGTCTATGACGACAATTATGGTCGGTTCTGAACTGCCAGCAAATGGCGACACTGCATATGGAAAGTAAGCATGGTTGTCGTGGTGACGCATACCAACGACTGGCACCCTCTTCTTGGTCCTAAAAAAGCTCTTGAGCTGACCAGGAGCTCTGACTGCCTCCAGGAAATGCCAAAGATTCATTTGCGGAGAGGCGGACCTGCGTGCCAGATGAACGCTGACAGGCGCTTCCTCTACAGCAACTCGAAAGCCCGTAGAGATTCCTGCCAAGTAATCCCAGGATCCGACAACGGCAAGGACATCGGCAGGCTTCCTCCCCATTTTCTCAAGAAGGCCAAGGACCTCTCTTAATGAGTTCTCTGGAAACCTGTCTTCGTGCCTGATTCCGGTATACCTCTCCTCCTCGTTATTGAAGATGGGCCGTATCCCATCTTTCGCAGAGACCTCAGCGAGCGCCGCGGTCGAATTGTGCCCGCTTGGGCCAATGCCAACTAGATACACAGATTTTCCTCGACTAAGGCACTCACGCATTTCTTGGCCCTTCAGCATCGCATAACGGCTTTTGTTATCGTAGAATTTCAGTACAGCGCCTGCAGCTCTCACAACAGGTCTAGAAATCTTTTCCACGAGTTTTCCCGCGTGGGGATGAGATGGGCTGTAGCGTCCTATGTTCTTTGCCATCACTTAACCTCCTTGATTGGACTTATTTTAATTGTGTCTTCCTTTACTAATTATTTCTTTCATGGCTAAGTTAAGCTTTATTAGAAGAAAAGTTGTCAAAAATTTGTTAAAGGTTTGTCAAAAAATTGTTAAGACTGGGCAGAAAGGGAGGTTTTTTCTAAAAACGTTTGCTTAATTTGTGATATTTTTTAGGCGTGTAACAGATTTTGATTAAGATTGGCCAATTATGGCTAACGGTGCTTAAACCTTTTTGCTGACTTTCCCCATAAAATGAGAGCCAGCAGGGGTCTCGAACCCCCGACCTCTGGATCCACAGCCCAGCGCTCTATTTGAAACCAGACTTTTCCCCGTGTGCCAAATACGTGCCAAACTTTGTTTAAAATAGCTGAAACTACGGGTCTGTAGTATAAAAGACAAAATCAAGAAAAAGCCTGGAATTTAAGAGAATCAGATGGTGGAGCTGAGGGGATTTGAACCCCCGACCTCTTGACTGCCAGTCAAGCACTCTCCCAGCTGAGCTACAGCCCCACCGAGGAATTTCCATGTTATAAAAAAATAGGTTTACAGTCAAGATTGCTCAAAAGTAAGCTTCTTTAGCCTTAGAATCTTTATATTTACTATAAGAAATGGTTTTTTTATGAAGAGTTTTGTTAACAATTGATAAAAAACATGTTAAAATACCGTTGAAAAAGGAATAAGTCATGCCACCACCAAAGAAACAAGCCAAATCTTACAGAGGCATCCTATTCTGGATTGCTCTCGGAGTTGTCCTTATCATCCTCTGGAGCCTTCTTCAATCTGCGGGCACAGCGAAAAAAGAACCACCCTTCAGTGAGTTCATGCTAGAGGTTGAAAACAACCAGGTTGAAGAGGTTACTATTGCCGGAGATCAAATAAACGGAAAGTATGTCGACGGATCCACATTTAAAACTACAGCTCCTGCTAATTATGATGACCTGGTCAATATTCTCCGGGAACACAAAGTAAGCATTAGCGTGAAGCCAGCTAGAAACCCTTGGTTTTCCTATCTTTTCACCTGGTTTCCTATCCTTCTTCTCATTCTCTTCTGGATATTCTTCATGCGCCAGATGCAGGCCGGAGGCAATAAAGCTCTCTCCTTCGGCAAGAGCCGCGCAAAGCTTTTTTCTGGAGTGCAGAAAAAAGTAACCTTCAAAGACGTGGCTGGCGTTGAAGAAGCCAAAGAAGAGCTTCAGGAGATAATCGGATTCCTGAAAGACCCCAAGAAATTCCAAAAATTGGGAGGCCGGATTCCCAAAGGAGTGATCTTGGTAGGAGCCCCGGGTACAGGCAAAACGCTGCTTGCGCGAGCAGTTGCTGGGGAAGCGGATGTTCCTTTCTTTTCGATAAGCGGCTCTGATTTTGTAGAGATGTTTGTTGGAGTAGGAGCCTCCCGGGTGAGAGATCTTTTTGATCAGGGAAAAAAGCATGCTCCCTGCCTTATTTTCATAGACGAGATTGATGCTGTGGGAAGACAGAGAGGCGCAGGACTGGGTGGCGGCCATGACGAACGCGAACAAACCCTGAATCAGCTTCTGGTAGAGATGGACGGCTTTGACTCCAACGAAGGAATCATTCTTATAGCCGCCACGAACAGGCCAGACATTCTGGACACCGCTCTTCTCAGACCAGGAAGGTTCGACAGAAGAATTGTTGTCAACATGCCTGATGTAAAAGGAAGAGAGGATATCCTAAAAGTTCACATAAAAAATATTCCGTTGGACAAGGAAGTTGATCTTTCAGTGCTTGCTCGCTCTACTCCAGGATTTTCTGGAGCTGACCTGGCTAACCTAGTAAACGAGGCAGCTCTGCTTGCCGCCCGTCTTAGCCAGCAGAAAGTCACGATGAAGGATATGGAAAGCGCCAAAGATAAAGTGCTGATGGGAGTGGAGAGAAAGAGTATGATCATCAGCGAAGAAGAGAAAAAAAGCACATCTTACCACGAAGCGGGTCATGCCCTCATTGCTGCTCTCTTACCAGAGGCAGACCCCATCCATAAAGTGACCATCATCCCCCGGGGGCTTGCTTTAGGGACAACCCAACAGCTTCCACTGGACGACCGCTACACTTACTCCAAAGAATATCTGGAAGCACAGCTTTCTGTGCTTATGGCCGGTCGAGCCACAGAAAAAATGTTCCTGGATAAAACAACTACAGGAGCGGCCAGCGACTTTGAGAAGGCGACAGAAATTGCCCGAAAAATGGTCTGTCAATGGGGAATGTCCGATTTAGGCCCTGTCACATTCGGCGAACGGGATGATTTAGTCTTCCTCGGCAAGGACTTAGCTATGCATAAAAACTTCAGTGAAAAAACAGCTGAAATGATAGATGCCGAAGTTAAAAAAATTATAACTAGAAACTTCAACAGAACAAAGGAGCTTTTAGAAAAAAACAGGGATAAATTGATAAAAGTTGCAGAGGCTCTTCTTGAAAAAGAAGTCTTAACTTCTGAAGAATTAGACGAAATTATAAAGGGGAAAAAAATAGCCAAGGGTAAAAAGCCATCTGTAGCTCCAAAAATCAAAGAAGAAGAGCCAAAAAAAGAAGCAAAAAAAATTCAACCTATAAAAAAGCCCGATTTGGCTAAAGCATAAATAAAAGGTGAGAAAAGAGTACACCCTCCGGGTTAACAGCAAAGATTTCACTTTAGGCCAAAGAACCTGGATAATGGGTGTCATCAACGTCACGCCTGATTCTTTCTCTGATGGGGGCCTTCACTTCGATAAAGACAAAGCTGTGGCAAGGGGATTGCAACTTAGAGAAGAAGGCGCTGATATAATCGACATAGGGGGAGAAAGCACAAGACCTGGTTCAGAACCAATCACCGAACAAGAAGAACTGAGGCGAGTTATTCCGGTTATCTCTGCATTAAGAGAGAAAACAGACAGCTTGATCTCCATAGATACGACAAAGTCAGAGGTGGCTCGAGCTGCTTTGGAGGCGGGTGCTGATATAATTAACGATATAAGCTCTTCAAGCTTTGATCCCAAAACGTTTTCTTTGGCTGCCGAGCGCGGTGCGCCTGTTATACTGATGCACATGAAAGGAATACCCAGAAACATGCAGGTCAATCCTTTTTATGAAAATGTGCTGCTTGAGGTCAAATCTTTCCTTAAAGAAAAAATAGAACAAGCTCAAGCCGCGGGCATCAAGAAAGAGACAATAATCATCGACCCAGGAATAGGTTTTGGCAAAAGGCATAAGGACAATCTTGTTTTGATCAAAAACCTTCATTTTTTTGAGGACCTCGATCAACCCATCCTTATCGGGATTTCCAGAAAATCCTTTATCGGGAAAATATTAGATTCTCCTCCAGAGCAGAGGCTCGAAGGAACAATTGCTTCTGCTGTGCTAAGCATCGTGCATGGAGCTCATATCCTAAGAGTCCATGATGTTGCCTCGGTAAAAAAAGCAGTATTAGTGGCTGAAGCCATCATAAAAGAAGGCCAGCCTGCGACCACTTTTGAGGAGGGTAAAGAGAAAAAAAGTAGCTATGTTTGCTGATATCATTACCGCCTTGTCTCGTTTTAATATCGGAGATCTTATAGATATCATCATCGTTACTTTTATCCTGTATTACATTTTTTCTTTGGTGAAAGATACAAAAGCCTATCAGATGGCAATCGGCATAGGGATAGTGGGCGTTGCCTTTTTGATCTCTGAGTGGGGAAATTTAGTCGTCTTGAACTGGCTGATTAAGATATTCTCTCCTTTTCTGATTATTGCTATTATTGTTCTCTTCCAAGGAGAGATAAGAAGGTTCTTAACTACTCTGGGCTCTCGTTCTTTCCGGAGGCCCCTTTCTCTCAAGTCCTTCACAGAAAAATTGGAAAATGTCTTTTTGGCTGTCGATTATCTTGCTTCCAAGAAGATTGGGGCTTTGATTGCGATTGAAAAAGAGATTTCGCTCAAGAGTTATACTGACCGGGGTACAAGAATAGATGGTGACCTCACCAAAGACCTTCTGGTCAGCATCTTTTTCCCTCATTCACCTCTTCATGATGGGGCTGTCATCATCCAAGGGAACAAGATCTCTGCTGCTGGCTGTCTCCTCCCCTTGCCCGCTTCTCATAATCTGGGAAAGGAGTACCTGCCTCGGACGAGGCATTTAGCTGCCATAGGCCTGTCTCAAGAGACAGATGCAGCAGTGATAGTAGTCTCTGAGGAAACCGGAACCGTCTCTTTGGCTACAAAAGGAAGATTGGAAAGAAAACTGGGCAAAGAGCATCTCAAGGAAAAGCTGTTACCCTATTTACAGATAAAATGAAAAGATTTTTAAAGAATCTGTTTTTAAAAAATTGGGGACTCAAACTCTTCTCTTTTCTTCTTGCCTTGATTCTCTGGCTGACATTGATCACTCCAGAGAAAGTGTTTTCGGAAAAAACCCTGACCATCCCCTTAGAACTCCACAATATTCCTTCTGAAATGGAGCTTATAGAAAGGCCGATGGCGACTATTGACGTAAAAATCAGAGCATCCAAAAGCCTGATCAATGATATAACCTCAGCTAATGTCCACGCCGTGCTCAACCTCGAAAAAGCCAGCCTCGACCAAGAGGATTATCCCCTCAACAAGAGCATGATCAGTATTCCTTCCGGTGCTGAGGTCAGAGATATCTATCCCAGTCAGGTGAGCCTCAAGTTAGAAAGGACAAAAGAAATCCTGTTGGACGTTGAAGCAAATATCATCGGCAAATTAAAAGAGGGATTTAAACTGGAAAACGTCGGGATCTTTCCTCCTCAAGTTCTCATCAAGGGACCAGAAAGCAAGGTCAAGGATCGCTACAAAGTAAGAACAAGTCCCATCGATATTTCCGCGCTCAATGAGACGACAGAACTTGAAGCTGACCTTATCCTTCCTAACCCTGACCTGAGATTGGCCTCTTCGGAAACGAAAGTAAGAGTTAGGATCGTTATTCAGGAAGCAAATCCTGAAGCTAAGAGAAGAAAGAAGACATAGAAGAAATAATCTTTACCCTTGAATCCGCGCGTTTTTTAGCTATAATCTATTTTTGAATTAAGGGATAAGCCCCAAAATGGAAAAGCTTTTCGGGACAGATGGAATAAGAGCGGTGGCTGGCCAGCCTCCTCTCGATTATTCCTCGGTATATACCCTAGGGAAAGCACTGGTCTCGCTTCTTAAAGAAGAAGAGTTAGAACCCCGGATTATCATCGGTCGAGATACACGAGAGTCAGGAGAATGGCTTGAACAGGCTTTATTCCTGGGGATAAATGCCGGAGAGGGAGAACCTGTTGCAGCCGGTATCATACCCACATCTGCGGTTTCTTTCTTGACGAAAAAACATCTTTTTTCTGCAGGAATTGTCATTTCCGCCTCTCACAATGCTTATCAAGATAACGGCATTAAAATCTTTTCATCCAAGGGGATAAAAATATCAGATGCGTGGGAAAGAAAACTTGAAAAGGCTATGAGAGAAGCTCCTCCGAACGTCAAAAGAGAAAACATCAGAATTACTCCCCAGTCCTCTTTGGAACAGGACTACATGGATTTTCTGAAGAGCCGGTTTTTTCATGTCAGTCTCAAAAGAAAAATCAAGGTTGTACTCGACTGCTCCAATGGAGCCAGCTCCTTCTTTGCTTCTCGGGTTTTTTCAGATTTGGGTTTTGAAGTCATCACCATCGGTAACACTCCTGACGGAAAAAACATCAACGACAACTGCGGCTCTCTCTATCCCCAGAACCTAGTCCGGAAGGTAATCGAGAGCAAGGCGGATATAGGAGTCGCTTATGATGGAGATGCTGACAGAGCTATCTGGGTTGATGAGAAGGGCAGAATATTGAATGGCGACCACACTCTTTTTGTCCTATCCCGATTCATGAAGGAAAAAGGGCGTTTGAAATCAGATTATGTCGTAGCTACAACAATGAGCAATATGGGCTTAGAAAAAGCCATAGAAAAATTAGATTTGAAGCTTTTGCGAACCCAGGTTGGCGATAAATATGTCCTTGAAGAAATGATGAAGTTGAAAGCAAACCTGGGTGGTGAACAATCAGGTCATACTATATTTCTGGATGATTGCCCGACAGGAGATGGAATCCTGACCAGTCTAAAAATGCTTGAGGTTATGGCTACGCACAATCTTCCTTTATCCAAGCTAGTGGAGGATTTGGAAGAATATCCTCAAATTCTCCTGAATATCCCGGTTGGAAAGAAGATCGATTTCGATCAGTTCCCAGAAATTATGCAGGCTAAGCAAGAGATCGAAGAGCGATTGGGAAACTCTGGGCGCCTGAACGTTCGCTATTCTGGAACTGAACCAGTGGCCCGAGTAATGATCGAAGGCCAGGATAAAGGCGAGATAGAAGACTGCGCCTGCCAAATGGCCAGTGTCATCGCCAAGTATCTCGGAAATTAAAAAGAATAAAAATGGGGACAGGCTACTTTTTTCTGTAATGGCGCAAGAAAAGCAACCTGTCCATTTTTTATGATAAACTAAAATGGTGAGGCAAAAAAGTAGCCTGTCCCCTTTTTATGTCCCCTTTTATGGGAGGAGAAAATGAAACTCGCCGTCAATGTTGATCATTTTGCGACAATAAGAGAGGCTCGGCGCAGTCACGAGCCAGAACCCATTCTGGCGGCTCTCTTAGCTGAGCAGGCAGGAGCAGATGGCATTGTTTGTCACTTAAGAGGAGATAGACGCCATATCAAGGAAAGGGACTTAGAAGTGCTAAGAGAAGGTATCAAAACCAAGCTCAACCTGGAGATGGCCGCGACAGAAGAAATGAAGAAAATTGCTTTCGCGATAAAACCGGATATTGTTTCTTTGGTGCCCGAGCGAGAGGAGGAATTGACTACAGAGGGGGGATTGGATGTTTTGTCGAACGAGAAGCATCTGACTCCTTTTATCCGGGAATTAAAAGATGCAGGGATAAGAGTCAGTATTTTTGTCGATCCTGATCTAAAGCAAATCGAAGCCTGCCACAAGGTTGGTGTAAAACTCATCGAAATTAATACCGGAAAATACGCAGATTTAAGACCAGGAAAAGAGCGCGAGGAAGCCTTGGAGGAGATTAAAAAGGCAGCCGAGCGCGGCCATGAATTGGGCCTTGAAATTCACGCTGGCCATGGACTGGATTATAAAAATGTCATTCCTGTTGCTGCTATCCCAGAAATCAAAGAATTTAGCATAGGCTTCTCTATCGTAGCTCGATCAGCTATGGTAGGAATAGAGAAGGCTGTTAAAGAAATGGTAGCCCTCATCGAAAAATATTGAGAAAGGTCAACATGGACATCAGAATAAACCTTGATAGATTGAAAGATGATATTGAATCTCTCTCCAAAATCGGCCGTGACCCGAATGGCGGAATAACCCGGCCATCTTTCAGCAAGGCTGACATTGAAGCGCAGGAATGGCTCAAAGAGAAGATAAAAAGCGCAGGTTTTGCCGTTCGCCAGGACGGAGCAGGCAACATATTCGGCCGCCTGGAAGGAAAAGGAAAAACAATAATGGCCGGCTCGCATATCGATTCTGTAATTAACGGCGGAAAATTTGATGGTCCGGTCGGAGTTCTGTCTGCCCTTGAATGCTTAAGAAGAATAAAGGAAGAGGGTCTGAATCCTTCCAAGCCTCTGGAGGTTGCTTCTTTTACAGATGAAGAAGGAAACCTTGTGGGTGATTTCATGGGGAGTCGCGCTTTCACGGGACAGCTAAATCAAGAAATTCTAGAAAAAGACATCACCCAATTCGGTACTCCTCTTCCAGAAATTTTAAAAGGTACTGAATTTTCCATTAAAAGCATCATGGAGGCTCATAAGCAGAGGCCGGAAATTGAAGCTTTTCTTGAACTTCATATCGAACAGGGAATTGTGCTCGAGACTGAAAACAAGCCTATAGGAATTGTGGAACACATCGCAGGGAAGCATCACAAATCGTGTTCTTTTTTAGGAGAGTCAAGCCATTCGGGAACCGCGCCCCTTGAGCTTCGTCATGATGCTTTCTTAGGCTTAGCAGACTTTGCCCTCAAGAGCACACAGCATGTGGCGACAAAACACTACGGAAGCATGGTGACAATAGGCAGAGTCAATGCGAGACCAGGAGTTTTTAGTGTTGTCCCTGGTCAAGCTGATTTTTCGCTTGATATCAGGAGCACATCAAAGGAAACGCTGGAGGAGATAGAAAAATCGCTCTTGGCTCTTGCTGAGGATGTTGCCTCGACTCGTGGGCTAAACTTCACTTCAAAGGTCGTAGATAAGACAGAGCCCGTGAGCATCCCTTCTCGAATAATAGAGATAATGAAGGAAGAATGCGAGAAGCTTGGATACCCGCTCATGACACTCCCCAGCGGCGCAGGCCACGACGCTCAGATTTTAGCAAGTGTTGCCGATGTTGGAATGATATTCATCCCCTGTCTTGATGGAATAAGCCACTCGCCACGGGAAATGATAAAATGGGAAGATCTGGAAAAAGGAGCAAACCTTCTTCTCCAGGTTATCTTGAGGTTGGCAGGTTAATCTTAAGCGCACTCAAACTATTTTGAGTGAGCTATCACTCTTTCCTTGTTACTGTCATTATTAAGAAATTATAAAACCAGATTAATCAGGAATAGTCTCCGACTTTCTTTTTATCCCAGGTAGAGCTTCTCATCGATGAGCGTTTTCACTCTGGAACCGATGTTAATCCCGTTCGGGCAGGAAGCCGTGCATGACGAACAGCTTCGGCAGACATACAAGCCCTTTTTTCGAGGAAGTTCAGCTGCGGTCATCCCTGCCTGGACATAGTTCCCGTAGGCTTTGGCGTACATGAATGCTCTCATCAGGTTAGGTATCTCTGCATTATTCGGACATGTCGGGATGCACGAGCGGCAGTTCTGGCAGTAGATCTTTCCTTTAAGGCTCGATGCGAACTGAATCTCACTTCTTTCTGTCCCTGATAAAGCCAGATTATTCATAACCCTAATATTCTGGTCAAGCTGGTCAAAGGTCGTCACCCCAGGGATGGTAGTGCAGACATTTTCATCTTCAAGAACCCACTTCAAGGCTGCTTCATGGTTTATCTCTATCTCTCCTTTCTCCTGTAGACTCCTGCCACCCTGAGTTTTCATAGCTACGACACCTACTCCTTTACTCACCGCATACTTAATTGCCTTTTTCACTTCATCTCTGTGGTTTTGAGCAAAATTATATGCAGTTAGAACCACATCATAAACTCCGGCATCGACAGCAGCTCGGATAACTTCAGGCTCGCTAAAATGAGTACTGACGCCGATAAACCGTGCCTTTCCCTGCTTTTTTGTTTTAACAAGGGCGTTCATCAAAGGTTCGTATGTGACCATCTGAGGACTATAACAACTGTGAAGGTAGAGAATATCTATATAATCTGTCCGGAGACGCTGGAGACTTATTTCAAGCTGCTTGAATAAATTTTCCTCCGATGCTCCTGGCTCTCTTTCTGTACCTCTAGTGGTGAAGAAGTGTTTTTCTCTATCTCTAGCAAAGCGCATCTTTGTTGCCACATAGATTTTGTCTCTATTTCCGTTCTTTTGAAGGACCTCCCCAATTACTCTCTCGCTGTTTCCTCTCAGGTAGAGATAAGCAGTATCCAGATGGTTGATTCCCATATCCAGAGCTCTTTTTATCAGGTCTGGGCTGTCTGAGTTCATTACTCCAAAGCTGACCACAGGAATACGAAGTTTTGTCCTGCCTAGAGTCCTGTAGATAATCTTTTGCGATTGCTCAGAGGTAAAAGCGTTTGATTTTAAGAATGGAATAGCAAGCCCTGTGGAACAAAGCCCAAGAGTGGCTTTTCCGATGAATTCCCTTCTTTTGATTCTGTCATTTCCCATAAAGCGGTCCTCCTTTTTTTAGATATCGAGAAGTAGGTTTTCCTGCGAAAATTTAAGCCCGGAGATAACAACATGCTTTTTCATATTTAATATATATTTTATATAGGTCTTCTATTAATTCAACTCTTTTCTTTTGATAAATTAAATATTTGCTTATAGAGCAATATGACAGGCATGTTTTGTGCCAACCTATATTTTGTTCAATTTACTGATTATAATTAATTTAGAATTGAAGGGAGCTTTATGAAATAGGAAAATAGACTCTGAAGTGATAAATTTTTTTACTATTGCATTTTCAGGAAAAGCGCGGGCTAAAGTAATTGAGAATCCTTCTTGAGGCATGTCTGCCCAGATTAAAGCTAACTTGTCTAATTTGTATATAGATTTCTTCTCTGTTAGAATATTATGGCTGACAGATAAAAGCATGATAGGCAATTTAGAAAGAAAGCAGAAAATCCTTCTTTTTTTTCCAGAGCAGCTGTATTATATAAACATTACAGAGTAGAAAAAAACTACATATGCAATAATTATTTTTCCCCTGAGGACGAAACTCTTCAGGAAGATTGAATGTTTTAGAATAAGGGAAGAGGACAATGAAAAAGAAAATAATCTATGCAATATCAGCATTTATTGTAATTTTATCCTTAATTATTTTTTTAACTCAAAGGGCCTCAAGTCCTGCTGTGGCCTCGACCGAAGTGAATCATGGGGAATTCGTTATTAAAGTAATAGAAGCAGGAGAAGTTACATCCATAAATTCAGCAACCGTCAGTGCCCCCCGGATTAGAGGTAGACTTCAAATAGTATGGCTTATAAAAGACGGAAGTAATGTCAAAAAGGGAGATGTTCTGGTGCGGTTTGATAAGGAAGAATTACAGCAGGAAATGTTAAAAAGTCTTTCTGATTTAAAAATTGCTCAGAATGAAATCGAAAAGAAGCTGGCGGATATAGAGAGTCAGAGGAGAACGAGCCAGATAGAATTAGATAACACCAAGCTCCAGTATGAAGAAGCTCTGCTGGAGACCAAAAAAGCAGATATGATTGCCAAAATTGAAGCAGAGAAAAATAAGCTTCGCTATGAACAAGCAGATAGAAGGTATAGAGAAACCCTGAAAAAAATGGATTCCCAAGGCCAGTCCGACGAAGCAGATCTCAACGTTCTGTATGAAAAAAAGGCCAAGGCAGAGGCAGACTATAAAATTGCAAAGAGAAGCCTGGAAGAAATGACTCGTGCAGCTCCCAAAGATGGCTTGGTGGTTTTAAAGGAGATATGGAAAGGGTCCGCGGGGATGAGCAAAGTTCAGGAGGGAGATACTGTCTGGCCCGGCGTCCAAATTCTTGAGATTCCAGACCTTTCGGCCATGGAGGTTAAGGTCTATCTGAATGAAGTGGATGTGGGCAAAGTCAAACCTGAGCAGGAAGCCATAATTAGAATAGATTCTTTTCCAGACAAAATATTTAATGGAAAAGTGGAAAGAGCCGCTTCTATTGGTACTAAAAAAGATTGGGATGCCAAAGTAAAAACATTTGAAACTGTTATTTCCTTGAATGAGCTAGATCCTCGGATGAGGCCAGGCATGACCTGTATGGTGGACATTATTACTGAAAGGATTCCTGACGTTTTATCTATTCCTATCGAGTCTGTTTTTGAAAAGGAGGGTAAGACGATTGCTTACGTAATGGGAAGTAGAAATCCTAAAAGGAGAGAAGTTGTCCTTGGGAAAAGAAATAACACTCATATTGTTGTCACTAAAGGACTTTCTCCTGGAGATAAGATTGCTTTGAGAGATCCTTTTGCAGGACCTGAAGCCGAAGAATCCTCCCATTCAAAGAAAGGCTCTTCTCCCTAGAAGCCATCATGAATTTTTCTGAAGTAATAAATACCGGATTTTCAGGACTGAAGGCCCACAAGCTCCGCACTTTTTTAACCATGCTAGGGATTATCTTCGGAGTAGGAGCAGTAATATCTATGTTTTCTATAGGAGAAGGCGCCAAGAAAGAAGCTCTCGAAATTATAAATCTCATGGGTGCCAAGAATATCATCATCCAGAATCTCGAATATGAAGAAGACAAGCTGAAAACTATCAGAGAAAAATCACCCGGGCTTTCTTTAAAAGATTTTCGGGCCTTGGAAGAGGCTGTTCCCTACATAAAACATCTCTCTCCTCAAAAGTTGATAAAAGCCAATTTTATACGCTCTATTGACGGGAAGAGTGAGGCCAGGGTTATAGGGACTGATTCCAGGTATCCTCTGACTCTTAATTTGTTTGTTGATAGAGGGCGTTTTTTTGACGAATTTGATAATATCCAGCATGCAAACGTCTGTGTGATCGGCCATCAAGTGAAACGAGACCTTTTTTCTTTCAAAAATCCCCTTGGTCAAAGGATAAAGATTAACAACCAGTGGTTCGAAGTTATCGGAACAACTCTTAAGAAAGGAAAAGCTAAGGGAGAGATTGAAGGGATTGAGATAGAGAGCATCGCCAACGATATCTATATTCCTATCAATACAGCCTTGAAGAAATTTGAGCGTGGCGAATATGATCCACAACTCAGCGAAATCGCTGTGACAATGGAAGATCCAGGATACATCAGAGATGCTGCAGTTTATATTGACCGCCTTCTGCTTCGTCTTCACCGCGATACAAAAGATTATAAAATCACTGTCCCTGAGGAACTCCTGCACCAAGCTCATGAAACCCAGCGTATTTTCAACATCGCCATGGGCTTTATCGCTGGCATTTCTTTGCTCGTGGGTGGTATTGGGATCATGAATATCATGCTGGCTTCGGTGCTGGAAAGAACAAGAGAGATCGGTATAAGGCGTGCTATAGGAGCCAGGCAAATAGACATTCTGAGCCAGTTTGTTGTAGAGGCTGTATTCATCAGTCTCGTAGGAGGATTGATCGGCATTGGAGCAGGCTTTGGCATTTCTAAGGCAGTAAGTCTGTATGCGCATTGGAGAACCATAATTTCCTTGTTATCTGTCGTTATCTCTTTTGGAATTGCCGTCTCCGTAGGATTAATCTTTGGGATTTACCCGGCCTATACTGCCTCCGCACTAGATCCTATTGAAGCCCTAAGCTATGAATAAGTCCTTGTTTTGGCTTAATCATTATTAAAGTATACTCTGTAAAAAATAGAGTCATTAATCACCTCAGGCTTATTTTTGCTTTGGAATATTCATAGAAACAGCAAATATAAGAAAGGAGAATTCAATGCCTTATGATTTATGCACCATCCAAAAAAAGAAATTAAATTCAAACTGGGAAAAATCAATATTCTCGTTTCTTGTTATCTTTGTTCTTCTTTTTTCCTGTAGAGCGAGAACGATTAATGACCTGCAAACTGAATTAATAAACTCATCAAAAAATGCTGCTATGAAGGAGGAGTCCAGTCCTCAAGTCGATCAAGCTGATTTTTCCTCGATTGATGCCATTGTGAAAGCGCTTTATGCCTCCATAACTTTTAGAGAAGGCGAGAAACCAAACCTGGAGCGGCTACGCTCTTTATTCAATCCAAAAGCTCCGTTTATTCGCATCACTGCGGATGCAGTTAATAAAATGGACATGGACAGCTTTCTTTCTTCCTTCAACGAGCGAATAAATACAGGAGCCATGAGAAGCTTCTATGAAGGAGAGATTTCCAGGAAAACTCACGCCTTCGGGAGCATTGCCCAGGTTTTCACCACATACATAAAAGGCATCAATACGAAAAATCCCGACTCGATGGTACGGGGCATAAACAGTATTCAGCTATTTCATGACGGCCAGCGATGGTGGATAGGCAGCATATTGTGGCAGGACGAAACAGAAGATAACCGGATTCCCCAGAAATATCTGCATTAGCTCAGGCAGTGATTTTACCAATCCATCTGGAACATTTGAGAATCAGCGATCGTATGCAGAAAAACCAAATTCTAATGTCTACGATGGCAGATTCTTTTTAATTTCTCTTATTATTTTTCTAAATCATCCAACTGAGGACGGAATCGTCGTGCTTCTTTCTTCTGAGAATGCTTCTTCTTTTCCTCTAACATCTTAAGCTTGGCTCTTTTTGAACGCTTTCTTTTCTGGCGGCGGATTTTTTCGATCCTTTGCCTCTCTTCGCTCTCTTTTCCTCGAATCATTCTTTCGATTTTATCTGAGAGGATTCTTCTGGCTATGAATCGGTTTATTGCTTGAGAGCGCTCCCTCTGACATTTTACTTCTATTTTAGTGGGGATGTGCTTCAAATAGACTCTAGTTGACGTCTTATTGACCTTCTGTCCCCCTTTTCCGCTGGAGCGGATAAACTTTTCCTCAATATCTTTTTCGAAGATTCCCAGACTCTCCATCCTCTTGCGAAGAGCATCTTCTTTTTCTTTGCTTACACTAAAAGTGACCATTTTTTAAAAGACAGCTTAGTGTTTCACTTTGAGTATAATACTTTTCTTTGGTGAAAAAAAGGCAACCAATCCTTTTTCCGCCCAGAACCCAACCCGTTTTCTACGCAAGATGCACATTTCGTTGACTGGAAAATTAAATTTTTATAAACTCTTACACTCTATAATGTGGGCTTGATGAATCAAGCCCCTACAAAATAAAAAACATCAATTTTGATAAATAAAGCCCCTACAGAACGAAAATACGGCGGGTTTGATGAATCAAGCCCCTACAATAACCGGGATAAGTTGCTTAATTCCACCAAAGGAAAAATGCCATGAAATATAAAAAAGCCAAGAAATATGCAAATTCTCTGAGATTTGGAAGAAAAATCTTTTTCATCTATTTCTCCCTCATTTCTCTACTCATTTTTTCTATCGCTTCCCGCTCGGCCTTCTCTTCAACAAAGCAAGATCCTTTAACCGTGGCAGAAACCAGCAATTTCACTGCAACTTCAAGATATGCTGATGTTACAGATTTCATAAAAGCGCTTCAGCGTATTAGTTCGCTCCTAAGAGTGGAAACTCTTTGCGTAAGCCCGGAAGGAAGAAAAGTTCCCCTGCTTGTAATCGGAAACCCTGTCCCTTCCGCGCCGCTGGCTCTATCCGGTGACGAGAGAATAGTGGTCTACATTCAGGCCAATATCCATGCTGGCGAGGTTGAGGGAAAAGAGGCTTCTCTTATGCTGGCCAGAGACATCGTCCTAAAAGAAAAACCTCCCTTTCTGGATAGACTGGTGATTCTGATTGTCCCTATCTTTAACGCTGATGGCAATGAAAAGATTAGCCCGACCAACAGGCGCAACCAGGTGGGACCGGAAAAGGGGGTTGGTGTTCGCTACAACGGTCAAAATCTCGATCTGAACCGGGACGGAATAAAACTAGAGAGCCCCGAGGTCCAAGGCCTGATTCGCAACGTTTTTATGCGCTGGGATCCAGCCCTGCTTGTGGATTGTCATACCACCAACGGCTCCTACCATGAGGAGCCTGTGACCTATGTCTGGGGGCTCAACCCTAACGGCGACACATCGCTTATCAAAAACATGAGGGAAAAAATGATGCCCTCGATAAGCAAGAACCTGAGAGAGAAATACAAAGTACTCTCCATTCCCTACGGAAACTTTATGGACTTCAATAATCCAGAAAAAGGATGGCGGCCTTCTGGTCCTCAGCCCCGTTACCTGACCAATTACGTCGGCTTGAGGAATCGATTAGCCATCCTTAATGAAAATTATGCTTATGCTAACTATAAAACGAGGGTGATGGGTTGCTATTATTTTCTCCTTTCGATCCTGGAATACTGCTCGGATAATAAGGATGAGATCGCTCAGCTCATCCGCAGTGCAGACCGAAAAACAATCCAGAGAGGAATGAGACCTTCCGAAGACGATATGTTCGCTGTTGAATACGAATTGAAACCTCTTAAAGATAAAATCACAATTCGAGGCTGGGAAATGGAAGTCATACCAAGAGAGAGCGGCTGGCCGCTGGTAAAGAAAAAAGACAAGAAAAAAATCTATGAGGTTCCCCATTTCTCTGACTATGTGCCAAAAAGATCTGTCCCCTTCCCTTATGGCTATCTTATCCCAGCTGCCAGTCCAGAAATCACAGAAAAGCTTCTCCAGCATGGGCTATCTGTGGAGAAGTTGATAGAATCTGTGACCCTAGAAGTGGAATCTTTCAGAATAAAGGAAATCAAGGGAGCCTCAAGGCTATTTCAGGGGCACTACTTGAATTCAGTGAAAGGCGAATACTTCATGGAACAAAAAGAGTTTCCCGAAGGGAGTATTTTCGTAGCGACAGCCCAGCCTCTTGCTAACGTAGCTGCTTATCTTCTTGAGCCCGAAAGCGATGATGGACTACTGGTTTGGAATTTCTTCGACCGTTATCTTGTCTCCCAGTGGCGCCGAGAGCCACAGACTTATCCTATTTACAGACTTTTGAAGCCGACGAATCTTGCCAAGGAAATTATAAGATGATTATTTCTTTTTATTCTTGGAAGCAACCATGAATTTTCCGCAGTTTTCACAGACATAAATATCGTTGCTCCCCTCTATGGCTGAGCTCAGTCCCGTAGCCACATTGATATTGCAACCCTGACAAACACCTAGATCCACCTCAGCCACGGCAAATCCGTATCTTTCCATTAGCCTGTCAAACCTGTCCACAAGGGCTTCATCGAGTTCTTCCCGTATCAAATCAGCTTGCCCTTTGAGCTTTTTCATTTGCTCTTTCTTCGCTTTTTTCTTTTTTATCTCGATTTCTTGAAGCTTCATTAGGAGACTTCCTCGGCTGATAATCGTGTCCTCTTGTGGAAGGCTTAACGCTACTTCAGAGAGAGCTCCAAACAGCTCCATTTTATTTTTGGCTCCAAAGAGTCTTTGTCTGAATCCAGGTTTCCTTAGGAACTTGGCTAAACCAGCAAACAGATGATTAAAAAGTCCAGGCAGAGAAGGATTCCAGATAATTAGTATGATGATGTGGACTTTTTTGTCATCAACAGCATTAAAGTTAATCCCCTCTTTGGATTTTCCTACAGCAACAGCTATTTCCCCATTAGTGTCAACACGGGCGTGGGGAAGAGCAACATTATGGCCGAGTGCGGTGGATTCCAACCTTTCTCTATCAATAATCCTGGTCAAAACAACCTTTTTATTCTTAATAAGTTTTTGCTTGACCAAAACATCCAGGAGTTCTTCAATAGCACGAATACCATCCTTGGCTTTAAGGTTGAAAATGATTTGAGATGGCTGGAGAAAATCTGAAAAATACGAGCTTTTAAAAGAACTTTTCATCTACTCTATTTTATTTTAGCACAAAAATCACTATCTCAAAAGATTTTATGAGGCCAAAAAGTTGAAAACCTAATATGACGCTTTTGACCTTTGGATTAGAGAGAAGCGGACTGCGTTAAGAACTGGGGACTGCACTTATTTTTAACAATTTTTATACTTAAAAATGTGGCCTTGATAAATCAAGCTCCTACAGAATATGTTCATTTTTTTTAGCGGAGGATAAATCCTTCCCGCAGCGGGTCTCCAGGATCAATCAAAAATTCGTGGCGCCCGGTTACGCAAGCTGAGCCCTCCACCTCTGTGATGACTGCAGAGTAAGGCCCAAAGTTAGTGATTTCGATGATCTGTCCTGTAAAACGAGTCCCGATGATACTCTCGATGACTATGGGCTGGTTTAGTTCAACCTCGCCACGTTCATGAAGCAAGGCAAGACGGCCGCTGACACCAGTGCCAGTAGGTGATCGATCTACCTCTCCCTCGGCAAAAACGCATACATTGCGGCTGTGCGCATCCTGAGCTTGGGGAGGAGCGATGAAGATGGTTCCATAGAGAAAGTTAAGATCCTCTTCAAAAGGGTGAACGACGGGCGAGCTCTCCACCACTGCTTGCTTGATAGCCTTACCCTTTTCAATAAGGCTGCGGAATTCCTCTGGCTTGCAGGCCAAACCAACATCCTCAGCCTTCACGTAAGCGTAAAACGCTCCGCCAAAAGCAATATCATATCTAACTTCGTCCAATCCCGGCACTTGAACAACCTTATCCAGGGCAAAGACAAAGGAGGGAACGTTTTGAAAAGAGACGCGTTGAACCCTATCATCTGCTACCTTTGCATGGGCAGTAACGAGCCCGGCAGGAGTATCAATTTTGATGCTGGTTTCAGGCTCACTCATGGGTAGAATGCCAGTCTCCAGAGCAACTGTTGCCAGGGCAATGATGCCGTGGCCACACATAGTACTAAAACCTTCGTTGTGCATAAATAAGACACCGAGGTCAGCCAGCGGAGTTACGGGAGGGGTTAGGATGCAGCCGTACATGTCAGCGTGCCCCCTTGGCTCCCACATTAGGGCTTTTCGAAGGTGATCCATATTTTCCCTTAGATAAGCACGGCGGGCCAGGATAGTATCCCCTGGTACATCAGGAAAACCTCCGGTAATAATCCGCAGTGGTTCGCCTTCTGTATGCGCATCTATGGTGGTTATTTTCAGCCAATTATCAGGCGGTGACCAGTGTTTCATCTTTTCCATTTTAAATCTCCTTTAAAATAATAAAGCGTCACCTAATGCATCGGTCTGAAGCAAATCATAAAAAGCACAAAAAAACACAAAAAAAGGGGACAGGCTACTTTTGAGGAAAAAAGGAGGGAAAGAGCAAAAAAGGAAGACAGAAAATGCAGATTTGCCACTTAAATAAAAAAAAGTAGCCTGTCCCCTTTTTCCTGTCATAAAAAATGCTCCATGAAGCTTATTCCTGTTTTATCCTGATCTGTTACGCCTTCTCTCTGTGGCGACGAGCCAGCAAGTATGTTTCTTCAATGCCTTTAACGCTGACTGCCTCTGTGGCTAATTCAAGTCCGCAGGATGCTGCGGTGAACGGATCTTGGCCCTCAGCTAGCTTCGCGACCGCACCTCCACAAAAAACATCGCCGCATCCTGTAGTATCAACTATGCTCTTGACCTCAGGTGATCGGATTCTTTTAAACTCTTCTGGTGTCATCACCAAAACACCGTCTTTTCCCAAAGTTACAAAAACCGCCTTTGCGCCCAGATTAAAAGCTTCCTTGCCAAAAGCTAACACATCTCCTTCAGAATATCGTTTATCTGGATCACCAAGCATGGAAAACAGCTCTTTCTCGTTTACCTGGATGAAGCTTACTCCTTCTATCCATTCTTTCCCCTCTGTCAAAGGAAGGTACTCGCGGGGAACATTGAGCTCTTTGGAGAGGGGAAGAGAATGAATATCTAGCCATAAAGGGATTTTTGCGGATGCGACTATTTTTCTCCAATCAGAAAGCTTGATATCAAAACCCGAATTTATGATTAGAATGAGCATTCCCAGCTTATGCATGTCTTCTATAACCTGGCGCGGACTTAAGTGCGGAACCACAGCTCTTAATGTCTCAACTCTCTCCCCTTTTTCTGGATAATGAAGGTGAACCTGGTTTCCTGCACCAGGAACCTGGCATATTCCTTCTCGTCGAAGAGCAGGCCATTTTTCAACCGTCTTTTTTACATCTTGGATTAATTCTTCTCCAAGATTAGTGTAGAGATGCACTTGTTTTCCCAAGCCACACAGGACAGCGGCTTGATAAAGAACTCCTCCCAAGCCTCTGATCGTCTGGCCAGAATCAAAGGTGATCTCATCAGAGGTTATGGTTCCGACAAGGCCGAGATCTATGTTCATTTGCTCTTTTTTTATAACTGTGAGTAATAAAAATCGCTATTTTCGTCAAAATTTATAACTGTGTGTTATAAATATGATATATTAATGAATCTGGAGTTAAAAGGAAAAAAGATGAATGACCTGAAAGAAAAAGCGCGAGCGCTCATTGATGAATTCAAGGGAAAAAACTATATCTACGGAATCGACTGCCTGCACAGAGTTGGCCAGCTCTCAGCACCTATGGGGCAAAAAGTGCTACTAGTCACAAGCCTTCAAAAGCGCGATCCTAAGAGCTACCAGAATATTATCGAAGCCCTGGTCGCATCTGGATTGGAAATCGCGGGGCCCTTTCTATCTGCTCAGCCAAACTCTCCGAAAGAAGATGTTTCGAGGATAAAACAGGAAATCCTAAGAGAGAAACCTGACTTTGTGCTAGTCGCCTCGGGTGGCTCTGGAATCGATGCTTCAAAAGCAGCTATCGTCCTGGCATTATTAGGTGGCGATACCGAAGATTACTTCGGCATTGGGAAAGTAACCGAAAAACTACTCAGCGAGGGAAAGAAGCTTCTTCCTTGTGTTGCTGTCCAGACGGCCTCAGGCTCTTCAGCCCACCTGACAAAATACTCCAACATAACTGATCTTAGGACAAGCCAGAAAAAGATTATCGTCGATGAAGCTGTTATCCCTCCGAAAGCTCTTTTTGATTATGGTCTTACAAAATCCATGTCAACCTCGTTCACCTTGGATGGCGCCTTTGATGGTCTGGCCCATTGCCTCGAAGTCTACTACGGTGCAAGCCCTGAATCAGGCGAGAAAGCCCAGGAAATTACGCTGACAGGGATTGAGCTTATCGTGTCTTTTATAGAAAAGGCAGCGGCTGATCCTTTCGACATGGAAGCCAGGGAAGCCCTTGGCTTAGGAACGGACCTCGGCGGTTACGCCATCATGGTGGGAGGAACAAACGGCGCTCACCTCACAAGTTTTTCTCTGGTGGATATTCTCAGTCACGGTCGAGCCTGCGCTATGCTTAATCCATATTATACAGTCTTCTTTGCTCCTTCCATCCAGAAACAGCTCAAAAAGCTTGCTCATCTGTTTTCAAAATACCATTTGACCGATAAATCTTCATCATCATTTGAGGGACGAGAATTAGGCCTGGCAGTGGCCAAAGCCCTAATTGCCTTGAGCAAGCGCGTTGGCTATCCGACTACCCTTGGCGAAATTGGCGGGATGAGCAGGGCTCACATAGATAGAGCTCTCCAAGGAGCCAAAAATCCAAAACTTGAGACAAAACTCAAAAACATGCCTGTTCCCTTGACTGCAGACATGGTTGACAAATACATGAAGCCCATCCTGGAAGCTGCGCTGAATGGAGATTTCAGTCTTATAAGAAACCTTTAAACGAAGACGGGAGGGAAAAACGAAAAAGACAAGACACAGAGCAAAAAAGTAACGTGGAATAAGCAGTGAAGACTAAGCGAACAAAAATGAAAGAAGTCATCCTGAATTTGGGTCATAGTATTTTTCCGGTAAGTGTTCCAGACCAGACTGAAGTCTACCCAATGGGAAAAGCTGTGCCGCTTTCTAACTCTGAGAAAAAAATCCGCGACGCTCTCGCAAACCCTATTGACAGCCCGCCCCTCAGAACATTGGTGAGTCAAAAACTTAAATCTAAACCTAAAGCAAAAGCGGTTGTGGTTATTTCAGATAACACTCGTCCGGTTCCGTATAAGGGGGAATCAGGAATCCTTTTTCCTCTCATTGACGAAATGATAAAATCCGGAATTCCGCCTTCCCGGATTCTACTTCTTGTGGCAACGGGAACCCACAGGCCGATGAACGAGAAAGAGCTCAGGGAGATGCTTGACTCCCGAATTTTCACCCTTGGCCTTCAAATGATAAATCATGATAGCAGGAAGTCCAGTAATATGGTCTCTGTAGGAAAGACAGAACTCGGCGGTGAAATCCTTCTTAATCGCTACTATGTAGAAAGCGATTTGAAAATTCTCACCGGTCTTGTCGAAAGCCACTTCATGGCCGGAGTTTCAGGAGGAAGAAAATCCATCTGCCCTGGCCTTATTTCAGAATCATCGACCTATGTCCTTCACAGCGGGCCTGTTCTCGCCTCCCCTAAAGCAGCGGACTTAATCCTCGAAGGAAATCCTGTTCATGAAGAAGCGCTTAGAGTGGCTAGAATGGCCGGTTGTGACATGATAGTCAACGCCACTCTCGACTCAAACTACAAACTAACAGGAATCTTTGCGGGCCATATGGAATCCGCTCATTTAGAAGCCGTTAAGACGCTTCGAACCTGGGCTGAAATTCCTATCAAGAAAGAATATGATCTTGTGCTTAGTCATACAGGCTTTGTAGGAGTTAATCACTACCAGGCAGCCAAAGGAGCCCTGACATGCATTCCGCTGATAAAGAAGAATGGGATCTGTGTTCTAGCTGCGCAACATACAGATCCTGATCCAATAGGAGGAGTCAACTACAAAAAAATGATCAGGCTTCTTGGAGAATTGGGTGAAGAAAAATTCATGAAGATGATCCTTGAACCATCCTGGATTTTCGTTCCCGAGCAATGGGAGGCCCAGATGTGGGCTCGGCTTTTCAAAAAAATTTCCCCTGAAGACATCATCTATTGCTCTCTTGAAATTCCTGAAGAATCTTTTTCCTGGATTCCGGGAACAGATGCCAGAACATTAGCCCCGAATGCGCAAATCCTCAAGGAGCTTGTGGAAACGTCCGTTGCCTGGGCAGTAGAGAAGCTCAGGCTGCGCTTGGGCAGAGAGCCTCAAATCGCTTTCCTACCCGATGGCCCTTACGGCATTCCTGTATCCGGCCCCAAGGAGCAGCAACAGATTAAAGCAGATAAGGATGCTTAGGCGAAAGCATATTTTTGCTAGGCTGATCAGGGACAGATGATTTATCATCTAGGGACTTCTGGCTGGAGTTATAATGATTGGAGAGGAAGGTTCTATCCTGAAGAGATTTCTCAAAAAGAATGGCTTCCTTTTTATTCCCAACATTTCAGCACGGTAGAGATAAACATGACCTTCTACCGTTATCCAAAGCCAGAGACTCTAAAAGGCTGGCTGGATAAAGTTCCTGAAGATTTTAAATTTACTCTTAAAGCTAACCGTCAGATTACGCACCGGAAAAGAATAAAGGGAGTCAAAAACGAAGTAAGGTATTTTTACGTTCTGGCAGATTCCCTCGGCCATAAACTAGGATGCATACTTTTTCAGCTCCCACCTTTTCTTACTATGGACTTAGTTCTACTCGAAGAATTCCTTTCCACGCTTTCCCCAAAATACAAAAACGTTATCGAGTTTCGTCATGAAAGCTGGTACGAAGATGAAGTCTACAAGCTCCTAAAATCTTATAATGTCATATTCTGCACTGTCTCCTCGGCAAAAGTGCCGAAGGATGTTGTCGAAACAGCAGAGAGCGCTTATTTCCGCTTTCATGGTCTTACTGGCGGATACAAATACAGCTATTCAGAAAAAGAATTAAAAAAATGGGCTGAAACCATAAGAAAGACAAAGGTCATGGAAAGTTTTGTTTATTTCAACAATGACTATCATGCTTATGCAGTCGAGAACTGCAGGGCATTAAGGGAATTCCTGTAGCATAGGCAGATCAGCGAATAGATAGGTTTGATGAATCAAACCCCTACATTTGGAAAAAGCGGTGAGCTTGATAAATCAAGCCCTTACATAAGATCAAAACCTAGGCATTATAAACCTGACTCTCTTATTTTGAAAAAAGGTGGGTTTGATGAATCAAACCCCTACATAAATCAAGCCGCCACATAAGATGACAAGGGGTTAGGTTGATGGGAAAATCGGGAAAAAGTTGACGGCGTCTGAGGACTTGACTAAAATAGAGCCCGATGAAATCAGCTATACTCTTAATAAGGGGCAAGTTATGAAAAGAATTCATAAGCTATTCATTCTATTCCTGGCTTTCAGCTTTTTTATTTTCACCGTACATTCAATTTCAGAAAGCCAGCCTGAAATACCCGAGACTAAACTTCCCGTGCTTATCACTTCCTGCGGCCAAAGTCCTGGTCCAATTATGCTTAAAGTAATATTTATGAAGTTAAAGCTCGAGGCTGAGCCCAAAGCATATGAGGTTATTGAATTGGCTATTGCCGAAGATCTCAAAGCGATGAAGGAAGCAGGCACACCTTTCAAATCCATCATCATCGTCATGGGAGCAAGCCTTAAGGGAATGGGAGCAGCTGGAATATCCATCGATGATGAGTTGTCCAGGACTTCTAAATTGATCGAGGAAGCACGCCGTCAGGGTATCACCATCATCGGGGCCCACATCGAGGGCATGAAAAGAAGAGCCCAAGGTGCTGCTGTGGGCGACAACACAGATGAGCTGAGCATTGATGCTGTCGCTCCTAAATCTGACCTTCTGGTTATAATCAAGGAAGGAAATGCAGACGGCCGCTTTACCACAATCGCCAATGAAAAAAACATTCCCATGATCGAGGCTGAAAAGACTTTAGACCTTCTTTCTGAATTCAAGAAACTCTTCAAGAACTAGAGCTCGTCCGAAAGCTATAGGATTTAAATCATCGTTGGAAATGAGTGTTTGAAAAATGGAGCTTGGAAAAACGGGGCCTAAAAACGGGACCTAAAAACGGGGCCAGGCCCCAATTCTTGGTTCCATTTTTATAGTTCCAGGATCGCCTAATTTAACGTGAGCATTTTTACTTCTACCCAAATAATCCTGGCTGTCATGGTGGTGACTTATATCATCGCCAAGGTTTTCAAAGTATCAACAGAACTCTCGATGTTTGCTGCCGCTCTGGCCGGAGGACTTGCTGGCGGAGTTGGAATCCCAGCCAGGCACATCGCTGAAGGAGCCTTTACCTACCTGGACATCACTCTCATCTTCATCACAGCCACTCTCTTCATGAATATCTTAAAAGAATCTGGAGGTGTAGCTTTCGTCATAAGAGGAATCCTCAGGAAGTTTTTTCGCAGAAAATCTATTCTATTCGTCCTGATCACTCTTCTTTTGCTGCTCCCTGGCGCTTTAACAGGTGCGGGCAGCGTAACAGTGTTGATAACCGGAGGCATGATAGCCGTAGTTTTGAGCTACATGGGAATCTCTAAACCGAAAACAGCTGCTATTATTTTTATCCTGGCCGGCTTGAGTGCGGCTGCGCCTCCAGTAAGTTTATGGGCGATGCTCACCGCAGCAGGAGTCAACATGCCCTATGTAGGCTTCTTCCTGCCTTTACTTCTCCCTTGCCTGCTTCTTTCTCTGATTACAATCTTTATCCTGGGTTGGAGGGGAAAGCCAGTTAACCTGGAAAAAGCACTTAAAGAACTCCCTGAAGCGCCCCAAAAGATGAACTGGATTCGAGTCTCTCTCCCCTTTCTTATTTTTCTCTTTCTGGTGCTTGCAGGGAGAATCTGGCCTTACTCCCTTCCTGTAGTGGGGTTGCCGATGATGTTTATGGCGGCTGCTTTTATCAGCCTGCTGCTTTCCCCTGTGAAAATAAATTTTCTCAAGATCTCAAGAGACACTGTTCATCAACTACTTCCTTTGATCGGGACTTTAACCTGTGTCGGAATCCTGGTCCAGATAATGACTCTCACCGGAGTCCGGGGGCTTATAGCCATTACCATAGTTACCCTGCCGCTGACTGCTGTATTCATCACTCTCTGCCTTGTTCTCCCTGCTTCAGAGGCTGTGCTGATGTGGGGAGCTGCCCCGGTTCTTGGCGTTCCTCTTGTTTTATTTTTCAACACAATCGGACTCAATCCTATCATTGCTCTGGCAGGGATGAGTGTCATCTGGCCTCTGGGCGATGCCCTCCCTCCGACAGCAATCATAGGACGCCTGACTGCAGACACCGTAGGAATGAAGGAACCATACACCGAACTCTTGAAATACTGCATCATTCCGGCTGCTATCATAATGGTTATAGGGACGCTGATGGTTATCTTTAGCAAGGAATTAGCTTTCTTTACTTTATTATAAGAATTTACCTTTTTATAAAAATGCGGATTTTAGCTCATTGAAGGCGGGTTTGATAAATCAAACCCCTGTGGCTATTAGAATACAAATCTTGGCTGGTGAAAAAATGATTAAGAATTTCGAGTCAAAAAAATCTCCGCGACTGGCGATTTTTAAGGAGGATATTTCCATATGATTATCACTATCCTTTATTATCTACTAACAGCCTATATCGCCTTTCTTATCGTCTGGAACCTCCTCAAAAGGAAAAAATGGCAGGAGGAGATTCTTTACATAATAATTCTGATACCCTTTCTTTTAAGGTTATTCAGGCTTAAATAGAGGAAAATTATGGCAATAAATTGGCTCTATCCACGAAAATTTATAGTGATTGTTTTGGGCCTGGTTCTCATGGTTTTTGCTGGTATGAGCTTTTATGAGAGCCGGCACCTCAAAGAGCCTGTTGTCCTGAGCCCGGGGGTGACTCAGGTAAAAAATTTGAGCGATTATTTCCCTGACATCAAAGGAACCATAAACGATTCCAATATCTATGTTTTAGAAGGAGCCAAGCCTGGAGGCACAATTCTCATCCTTGGAGGAACCCATCCAGAAGAGCCCGGCAGCCGCCTTGCGACCTGGATTCTCGCCGAGAATGCGGTCGCTGATCAGGGGAGGCTTTTAGTGATCAACTCGGCTAATAGAAGCGCAACTACAGTGACGCGTTTGGGCGGAGGCTATCCCCCAGATTTTACAATCCCAACCGAGTGGGGAGGGCAAAAATTCCGCATGGGAGACCGCTGGTCAAATCCTCTTGACCAATGGCCCGATCCTGAAGTCTATATTCATTATCCAAGCCGACAGGAACTGGCTTACGTCGATATCCGAAATCTAAACAGAGCATTCCCTGGCCGGGCCAACGGCACTCTTACAGAAAAAACCTGCTATGCCCTTATTCAACTCATCATAAAAGAGGAAGTGGATATCGTAATCGACCTCCATGAGGCAGAGCTACAGTATCCGGTTATAAGCACCATAGTTGCTCATGAGAAAGGGCAGGACCTGGCTGCTATGGCTTCTATGGTGATATCGGGCACAGAAGGATTCAGTATCGGGATGGAGTATTCTCCGCCAGCCTTGCATGGCTTATCTCACCGCGAGATCGGCGACCACACCCAAGCGATCTCTCTTCTCCTGGAAGCTCCTGAGCCTTTCCTTGATGCGACGCGAGGACGGACAGGTAGAGAGCTTCTTCTTGAAGGAAAAGACGAGTTTGTAGTCAAGGCCGGAAAACACGGGCTTCTCTTCGAGAAAATGGACGAGAATGGATGGCCTGTTGAGGTAAGGGTTGGTCGGCACTGTTCAACCATACTTCAAATATTAGAAATATGGTCTGAAGAGAACCCCGAAAAATCTGTTTTGGTAAAAGGGATACCTAGTTATGCCGAGGTCATCGAAAAAGGCATAGGAGATTTCCTTCACGACCCAGCCAAGGCTGACCCGAAGAGAATTTACTATGAATAATTATAGCCAAAAAAAGAAAACATTAAAAAATGGGGCCATTAAAAAATGGGGCCAGGCCCCATTTTTGTAAACAAGAGGACATTCTCAACCTTTGGAAAGAACAATAGAAAATGGGGCCTGGCCCCTTTTATTATTTGCCTGCATCATGGATAATAAAGGATCAACATAAAAAATAAAAAGGAGATAAAAAGTGAGACACAAAGGAATATTGCTTATTGTTTTCATCCTTGCTTTTTGCCTTGTTTTGATGCTTGTCCATTCTGGAAAAAAGAGCACTCAAGAACAAGAGGCTGATTCTTGGCTTGAATTCGATAACTGTACTTCTATACTTGTCACTAAAAAAGCCTCTGCGGATGGCTCAGTCATGACAACACATTCCTGCGATGGCGGCTGGGAGTTCCGCCTCAACGTCGTCCCTGGGAAAACTTCAAAGCAGGGAGAAATGCGCCCTATCTATAAGGGAGGAGGACGCGGAGCTGAGAGGAGACAGGCTGTCATAGTCGGCGAAATCCCTGAAATCAAGCAAACTTACAGCCGTTTTGATGTTGCCTATCCATTCTTGAACGAAAAGCAGCTTGGTATCGGGGAGACAACTTTTGGGGGGCGAAGAGAGCTGTATAATCCGGAGGGAAAACTCGACATCATGGCTCTGCAAAGAATCGTGCTCGAACGAACATCAACAGCGCGGGAAGCGATAAAAATGATAGGAGAGCTCGTTAAGGAGCATGGCTACGGTGACTACGGCGAGTGTCTTACTTTTATCGATACAAAAGAGGCTTGGCTGTTTGAGATTATGGGAGCTGGGCCTTTAGAAATAGGAGCTGTCTGGGCAGCCGTAAGGATTCCGGAGGGTGAAGTCTCAGTGAGTGCCAACCGCAGCCGTATAGGAGAGATCAACATCGAGGATACGGATAATTACATGGCTTCTGAGAATATCTTCACCTTGGGGGAAGAAATGGGATGGTATGATCCGAAGTCGGACAAGCCTTTTAGATTCTACGAAGTTTATGCCCCCAGCAATTCCATCGGCTGCAGGAGAAGGGAATGGCGAGTTTTCAGCACACTTGCTCCAGGATTGAAGCTTGATCCCTGGGCTGTGAGATATCCTTTCTCTATAAAGCCCGAGAAAAAAGTCACAAAACAGATGCTGATGGCTCTCCATAGAGACTTCTACCAGGGGACAGAACATGACCTGAGTAAGGGCCTGGCTGCTGGACCTTTCAATAATCCCAATCGGTTTTCCACGCAAACTCGACCTCCCGAAGGTTATGTGGGCTGGGAACGACCTATTTCCATCTTCCGCTGCTCTTATTGTATTGTCGTCCAGGTTAGAGACTGGCTTCCTGACTGGATAGGAGGTCTTGCCTGGTTCGCTGAGGACGATCCGAAAACAAGCTGCTTTGTTCCCTTTTATGGCGGCATCACCAAAGTCCCTGAATCATACCAGGTCGGAAGAAGGGACGTGTTCGATAAGAAATCTGCCTGGTGGGCGTTTGACTTTGTTTCAAACTGGGCCAACCTTAGATATTCGCAGATGAGCGAGGACATCAAGAAAGCTTACACAGATTTCGAGAATTCATTCTTCAACCTTCAAGCTTCTGTAGAAGCCCGGGCAGAAGCCCTGTACAAAGAAAATCCAGCAGCATGCCGGGAGTACCTGACCGAGTATTCCAACCAAACGGCCCAGCGAGTAGTCGATGATTGGTGGGCTCTGGCCGACTACCTAATCGTCAAGTACAATGACGGCTATGTCAATGTTCCTGAAGCAAGAAGAGGAGCCGGCTACCCGAAGGAATGGCTGGATGCTGTGGGTTACGGCAAGACAAAAATCAAAAATAAATAGCTAATCTCTCCTGAGAGAATAGTCAATTTAAAATGAGGAACGAAAAATGCCAGTTGTTCATGTAAACGTTTGGGAGGATTTTGGACAAGAAAAAGCTAAAACTATAATACAAGATGTTACCAAAGTCTTTGTAAACTTAGGCATCCCTGAGCATGCGGTAGAAGTAATCATACATGAAATCCAAAAAACGCACTGGGGAATAGGCGGGGAACCTGCTTCGGAAAAGTTCAAAGACATGCCTCCCAAATAGATCAGCTAGTAAGAAAAACAGAAGAGAAATTAACTTAGTGTCTTTTATTAGACAAAGGACTTTGCTTATTCATCCTTAAAGCATTCATCTTCTGCCCAGTTTATGGCGGAAAACCATGACTATTATAACGAGTAAAAAGTATGCAGCTGCAAGAAAAAGAAACGAGGCTTGTCTTTTCCCGGCGAGCTGATAAATTTTTCCTTTTCTGGGTTGGGGCAAGGGAACAGGATCCCACGAAAGCCCGTAGCGATCGATAAGACCCTTGATATACAGGAGATGAATAACAGGAATATTGAGGGCAGCCATGGCAAAAAGAACCCCTCTTTTTTCGGCTTTGGGAAATTGTCTAATTTTAACCAGGCCAGGTCTCAATTTTAAAATCTCTGGGTCCTCTCCCATGTTTGGCCAGCTCCCTCCGATATTGATGAAGACTTTTATTTTGCTCTCCCCTGCTTTTTCTTGATAGAGGCGCATTCTAGCTTCCACATTCCTTTTAAGGTCAGGCTCGTCAAGAAAAAAAACTCCACTTTCTCTAATCTCATCTATCAGTAAAGAGCGGCCCTCAGGATTCATATCCTTGCCTTCGTCTCCCACGCCTCCAAGAGAAAGGCCAATCGGTTTGGCGTCAAATATCCCAGCGCTCAGGAGGCAGTTTTGCATATCGAGCCAGTTAAAATCGGGATTGTTGGCACCCCACTGAGAAGCCCCTAAAGAATTGATCACGACGGGCTGCAGGCTCATGGCCTTTGCCGCTGAAAGGACAGCCACGATCAAGGCAGGAAAGGAGCTGGAAGCTCCCACAGCGATAGTATCCCCGCTCTTTATTTTCGCTTCTTTGAGAAGGAAAACAATAAGAGCGGCAAAATTGGGATTGGTGGTAGTTCTCTTAGCTTCAAGGCTCCCGATGGATGTGGTTATCGGAGAAAACTCCAGACCTATAATTCCTGTCTGGTTCAGGTCGATGCTTTTATCAAGAACTTGGCCTTTTTCCTCGCGGCATTCTCTTATTATATCCACAGCTTTGGCCATAATCTCTGAAGCTCTTATCATCTTTTGTTTAACATTACCCGCTTCCCTTGAAGGAAAATACTCGGTCAGCACAAAAAACAGAATACTCAGAGCAAAAAGGACGAGAATTGCTCCCTGATTTTTGCCAGCATCTTCTTTAGGAATATTTTTTTTTCGGCTGAAAAGTAAACTTGGCATTATAAAATAATCCCAACAAGGCTTACGATAAAATAGGTGATGATAGCGACGATAAACATTGAAGCCAAGGTCGGAAGAATTTTCTGTTTCTCCAGGTTGTTGGCCAGAAGCCCTGGGATGATCCAGCCGATGGCTCTGAGTCCTAAGGGGTCGGCGAAAAAATGGGGCAAGAGAAGAAACCAGACCTGAGCCCACAGTCCTCCGAGAAGAACAAGCATCACGAATCTTCTCTTCCCAAAAAGGATGAGGTAGCGGGATAAAATTTTATAAGTATAAAGGCTCAAAAGGGCAATCAGGATCGTGGCCAGAACTCTTAGCGGTTGGTCAAGATAAAGAGCTACATAAGCAGGAACAATAATCCCGCCAGGATATATATCCATGATTTCTATGTAGATGACAGCAATGATAAGTCCGATAAAAAGCGTCTCAAAAGTCATAGGGCTTTCCTGTATCCTCCCAATACTCAACAAGCTTTTTCCCAAGACCTCCCATATTACCCATCCCGATCAAAACAGCTTCTGCATTCACTTTTCCAGCGATTTCTTCCATGATTTTCTGAGAGTCTCGGGGCTTAGAGATAATTAGCTCTGCCTTCCCCGGCATTTTCAGCCTGCTCTTCAGGGCACGAGCATGGTCTCCGACGAAAAAGAACTTTCTAACCTCAGGAAAAGCATCTTCTTTTAGAGCTTTCAGCCACTGGAGAGTTCTGTCTCCCCTGTCTCTTCTGAGGTTGAGAAGTCCAATGATTTCTTTGCCGTTTAGAAACTTTTTTTCAAGAAACATTGATAAAACAAGACGTGTGGATTCCGGGTCATTGGCAGCAAAGCAGCTGACAAGATGCCAGCATCGAGGGGGTGAACCTAAATCCACAGTCCAGGTCTTGAGACTTCCAAAATCTGGCCGAGCTTTCATCATACCTTGAAGAGCGACTTTCTTATCAATTCCCAGGAACTCAGCCACAGCTAGAGACAGCCTAATATTTTCTTCCTGCTCAAAGGAGGGGAGATTAATCTTTGATTGGATATATTCTGTATTGGAAACTCCAGGAACCTGGATGATTGTGGATCTCATTCTCTCCGCCACCTCTTTGAATACAGGAAAAAAATCCTCTTGTAGGATAAAGATTGTTCCATTCTCTGGGATGCTAGAGGCAAAACTGCGAGCCACATCCTCCTTTGAGGTTCCCGTTTGAGCTATATGGTCAAGACGAACATTAGTTATGGCCAGAATATGAGGCTTAAACATCCGAACTGATTCATAATAACTGCGCTCAGGATGGATACTCATCAATTCCAAAACAAGAGCCTGAGCTTGAAGCTCTGCACCCTTTTTCAAGATATTCTTTCCTTCCAGAATTGAGGGCCCACCTCTGCGTTTGATCTCCTTTTCATCCCCATCAGGAAAGATGACGACAGGCTTTGAGCCTGTAGTCCTGGCCAGCACTGCGAAACCTGCCTCTCTCAAAGAAGAGGCTATGAGTCTTGTGGTGCTAGATTTTCCCCTTGTACCGGTGACACAAACTCTGAGGGGAATGCTTCGATTCCTTCGAGAAAGAATAAAACGCTCCGCTAATAAATAGACAACGAAAAGGGCAGCAAACATGCCCGTAACAATAAGCTCTCTGATGGATAATCTCCCTATATTATTAATAGAATTCTTATATAAACAAGGTGGGTTTGATAAATCAAACCCGTACAAAAAATCAAGCCCCTACAAATATGGGAAATGGGGCCTGGCCCCATTTTTTTGGCCCCATTTTTTCAACATTATTATAAGTATGGGTTTGATAAATCAAACCCGGACAACGGTTAAATGAACATTATCCCAACCAAAAAAGTAGCCTGTCCCCTTAAAACGGCATATAAGGGACAGCCTGGGAAGTCTCTTCTCCTCTTGCCTTTTCTAACACTCGAAGAAAAGTAGAAGAAAAAATGTTGGATCTATCCGTTCTTTCATACTTGGCTTTGATAATCTCGGTAATAATCTTGAGCATCGGGTCCTTTCCAGCTTTTCCCCATAAGTACGGCTCGTTAACCATCATCAGATATTCAGTGCCAACGGCTTTCTTAAATTCATCCAGCTTATTAAAATAAGCAACAGGATCTACTTCACTAGACCAGATAAGTCCAAATGCAGCCTCCTTTTCTTTGATGAGTTCCATGATTTCCTTATCAGGTAAGTCCTCATCGAGAATGGCTAGAGGGCTTTTAGACTCTTTTAAAAGAAGCTTGGCTTGCGAACTATCCACTCCTTTGACGATGAGCAGAAGACCACTGTCGTTAATAGCTTTTATAATCTTTTTCCCTTCCTCGCTTAATCCTTGTTCAGCGAAAAGAAATGACGGATCCTCGATAAAGGTGAAGTAGAGTCCTTGCTTCGCCAAGACTTTAGCCCATCTCGGTTCATCGCGAAATGCATTGATTCCGTTGAGTCCGGTCATAATGGTCGTTCTCCCACTGCGGATATCCCTGGTGAGTCCGTCGGAAGAAGAATAATAAGAAAGACCCTGCGCTTTATCTATCTCCCCTGACGCGGACAAGAATTTGTTCAGGATATCTACCCTCAGCCTGTCACCTGAAAGGCCTTCTTCCTCCGTCATTACCGAAAGCTGCAGATCGACATGCGAATCTTTCGCGTCCTTATGATGTTCGACTACATGTCTAAGCGGAGAAAGCTCGAAATTAATCAGGTTTTGGTACTTCAAATAATAGGTCTCTCGCCGAAGCGGAGGTAAAAAATCTCCAGATTCAGATGCCACAATTTTAACAGCAGCATGAACGAAATCTCCTGTCTTCTTCAACATCTCTGGTTTTATCAAATCACTAGCATCCCGGCTATGGTGGTATTTAATAGATCCCCTGGTAATTATAAAGAACCCAGGAACTCCCTTTTCTAGAAATGGAGTATGATCTGAGCCACCAGGGCCTCCGCGGCCAGGCATAACATAGTCGAGTATCTCTTTGGGGAGTTTCTCCTTGAGAAGCTTCCAGATTTTTGGACCATAGTAAACACCTTGAAAATTAATCTTTCCGCTCCCATGACCTACCATATCCATGTTGATGTAAGCTACAGTCTTATTAATGGGGTAAGCAGAATCATCCGCATAGTGCCTTGAGCCCAAAAGCCCTTGTTCCTCTCCAGCCCAAAGGCCAAAAATGACTGTTCTTTTGGGCTTGGCGCGATTGAGCTTCATTACGCGGGCTATCTCCATGACGACCGCTGTTCCTGAAGCATTATCGTTGGCCCCGGGCATGATATCTCCCATCGGGGTTATCCCCAAGTGATCCATATGGCCGCCGATGACAACATATTCATCCTTGAGTACTTTATCACTGCCGGTTATTTTTGCCAGAACATTCCTGCTCGGCCTTTTTTCATCGAAGATGGCATTGACAGACACAAAAGCTTTTACTCCAGTCTCCGTGGATTTGGGAAGCCGGGCTCTGCGGCCCATTGCTGGGATTGGGTAGCTTATTTCTGTGCTAAGGTCTTTAAAAATGAAATCCATTACTTTCCTCTCGACCGATAAAATCACAAAGTCAGGTTTATATTGTTCCTTTCTTAACCTCACCCGAAAATATCGCATCCGGGTCGTAGAAAGCCTGAAAAAGATAGCTCCTCTTGCTCCAAGCTTTTGGGCAGCTTCGATTCTTTTCCCTATTTTTGTCGCATCTCCTAGACTTTTCTCGAGTCTCTGGGGAGTATCCGAAGCAAAAACAACTACTTTCCCTTTCACGTCAACCCCAGCATAATCATCGTGCTTCTTTTCTGGGGCATGGATTCCATAGCCAACAAAGACAAGCTCAGCTGTAAAGTTCCCTGAACCAGAAAACCTCTCGACACTCCAGTCTTCGCCGTGATAAAAATCTCTCCTTGTTTTGCCTGCGATTATCTCCAGTTTCACTCCAACCTTTATATCTCGGTGTTCGATAGTAAAATTCTGGTAATAGGTACCGTTATCACCTGCTGGTTCTAGCCCCCACTCTTTAAACTTAGAAGCGATGTATTCCTCTGCTAATGCTGCTCCTGGCTGGCCGCTTTTCCTTCCCTGCGTGGAATCCGAAGTTAATTCTTTGATGTAATTCCACGCTGCTTGAGCATCAAAACCAACTTCTTTCACCTTGGCTGCAGTTGGAGAAAAAAGTAGGAAAAATGTAAGGACTAAGCTTAAGTATATTCTCATTGAATGCCTCCTCTCAAAAAATCATAAAGGTATAATATTATAGCGGAACAGGAAAAGAAAAAGAAACTATACTAAAATAAAACACAGAATTGATTTTCCGTAATCGAGAGTCGCAAGAAATTTATCAGCGAAGGAGAAAATTGCGTTGGGTAAAAAATACTTAAATCATATAATATGTTTGCTTACTATTTTCTGTTTTAGTGGAGTTCAGGCTCTAAATATGGGAAGCAATAATAAAGGAAAAGTGGAAGGCAAGATTTATCTTGTCCCTGTAGGCGATATCAAAGGCTGGATACTGGATAAGTTGGAGGAACAATTAGAGAAGAGTTTCAACTGCAAGGTGGAATTATATGATGGAATGGAGCTTCCTCTGGAAGCTTACAACCAACAGCGAAATCAATACTTCTCTTCTTACATATTGAAGAAACTTCATTCTTTTATTGAGCCCGGCAAACGAGATAAAGTACTGGGAATAGCAGAAGAAGACCTGTATGCAAACGGGCTCAATTTTGTTTTTGGCGAAGCGGAGTTAGGAGGGCGTTTCGCAATCATCTCGCTGGCTCGTTTACATCAAAGTTTTTATGGCTTACCAGAAAATGAAACTATATTCTTAGAGCGAGCTGTGAAAGAAGCTGTCCATGAAATAGGACATGCTTTTGGATTGAGACACTGCCCCGATCCTGGTTGCGTGATGCACTTCTCAAATACGCTGGGGGACACTGATAAAAAAAGTATATCATTCTGTTCCCGCTGTGAGAAACTCCTCGAAAAACTGGTAATGAGAAGATAGGGAAAAATTATCAGGAGCCAATAAAAGATAAAAATTAAAAGATCATGTCCAAAGCAACTTGGGAGCGAAAAAGAATCCCATAAGTTGCTCAACTTTTATGTCGGACCAAGTGTTTGATTCCTTCCAAAACCATATCAATATGTTTAAAGGAGATATAGATATGAGTTGAAACTCTCACGCCATAGGTGCCGGCTTCCCTGTCTCCTATTGTCCTGATAACTATATTGTATTTTTCCCTGAGATAATTGACGATTTTCTCAGGCTCAACTCCTTCGACAGAAAAAGCAGTCAGACCTCCGCTGAGATATGGATCCTGTGAAGTGTGGAGTTTAACTCCCGGGATTTTTTTCAATTCCTTTTTTAGATATCCTGCCAAAGCTTTAATCCTGCGCTCTATTCTCTGTTTGCCGATAGCATTCTGAAAATCAACAGCTTCTCCGAGAGCAACAGCCAGGGCATCTGCTCTCTGGCCCAGAGTTTCATATTTTCTTGCACTCTCGCGAATATCCCAGCCTGATGAGGCTATCGTTGGCCACAGCTTATCCTGAGCTTCTTTTCTGACATAAAACAAGCCTATACCCGTCGGTGCCCCCAACCACTTATAGGGACTGGAAGCAAAAAAGTCGACGCCAAGCTGCTTCATGTTAAGATCCAGCATTCCGATTCCATGAGCGCTGTCAGCAACTACAAGCACCCCATTTTCACGAGCCATTTTGCTTAATTCTTTCAAGGGGGATATGAGCCCTGAGATATAGACCGTGTGACTTATACTGATGACCTTTGTTCTGGGTGTTATTTCTTTCTTGAAAGCGCTGACAATTTCATCAACGCTTTTCGGAGGAAGACCGAGAGGGACTTCTTTGATTTTAATTCCGTATCTTTTCTCCTTGAGCTTCCACGGATGAGTTCCTGCAGGATGTTCCATACTGGAAAGGAGGACTTCATCTCCTTCTTTTAAATCCAAGCCGTTGGCGACAAAATTCATCCCTTCAGTCGTGTTTCGTGTCATGACCACTTCACCGGGAGATGCGTTTATAAACTGGGCTAGTTTGGCTCGAACTTCCTCTTTTTTTTTGGGCATAAAATTATAACAGTCAAAAGGATTGGTGACCTGAAGTTTAAAACATTTGATCAAAGTGTTGAAAACAGGCTCGGGCATGGGACCTACGGTTCCGTTGTTCATCATGATCAATCCATCTTGGAAAAGAAAATGTTTGCTTACAGCATCCCAGTAGACTCCGTCAGGCGATTCGTCCTGTATGTATTTCTGGTTCAACGAAGTGATACTCTGATAAACAGCTGCGTTTAATTCACTGAAAGAAGAGAGAGATACAGCAGAGCCTGCGAATAAATATTTAACAAAATCTCTCCGTGAAAGTCGTTTTAAATGACTTCTGAGTTCGGATGGTTTTATTGTTGTCATTTGAATCCTCCTCCTTTAAGTTTTCTTAATTTTATTTACAGTAATTTTTTTCTATCAAACAGAATAACCTGTCATTTTTTTTCTTTTTTTACACCATCTTCAATCATTTCTCTATGACTTGAAAAGGGAATATCCGGAAGATCGTCTAACGGAAAAAACTCTACTTTCAGAGAATCCGAACCCGGGGATGGGTTGCCTCGAGCCTCGACCTCATATCCGATGATGATCACATTCTTGTAGAGCAATGATTTTTGAGAATACACTCCAACCAATCTCACGATTTTTCCTTTAAGTCCTGTTTCTTCTTTAAGTTCCCTGAGGCAAGCCATTTCTGGAGTTTCATTAATTTCAATAAAACCTGATGGTAAAGCCCACTTCCCCTTGCCCGGCTCATGTCCCCGCTTAACTAAAAGCACCTTACCCTTTTCATCCCTGACTAAAGCGGCTGAGCTCGGCAGGGGATTTTCATAAATTACCCAACGACATTCTGGGCAGGCCAGTCTTTTCTCATCTTCTATCCAGCTCAACTCCAGAATGGCTCTACACTTAGGGCAATATTTATACCTTCTGCTCATTTTTCCTAAATTATCTTTATACCGCCACAGCCAAAAGCGCTGGAAGCAAAAATTAAACTGAAGTATATCTTTTCATAGGAAATATTGGAAGAGGATTATATCACTTATAATACCAAATGGGGATATCAGAAAGGCAAAAGTAGAAGAACCGTTGCCTTCAACTTAATAACCGAAGAGCTGTAAGGGCCTGAGCCCAAGAAGGCAGTAAAAAGTCTATTTATCTTGATAATAATCTATTATTTCTAGTTTTATCTGCCCGATAATTTCAGAGATAGCTTGGGCCATTTCCTTAAAAATATTCTCATCGAGAATGCTTCTCCCAATTTTTATGTGGGTAGCATCGGTGTAATATTCGCCGCTTTTTTTATCCACAGCCAGCCATTTGGAATCCAGACCAATCCACCGACCCACATATACTTCAGGCCACATATGATAAGCAAATATGCCCCGACCATACATAATTCCTACAGCTGCTCTTGCTGGAATCCCCACAGCTCGGCAGAGGGCAACTGTCAGCACAGTGTGCTCTGAACAATCCCCTTCTCGATTTTTCATAACTTCTTTGGCTGTAGCAAAACCCACATCATAATTGGCAGTCATCTCCCTCTCAACCCATTCAGCAATCTTTTTCGAAGCCCGCCACGAATTCCTCTCTTGACCGATAATCTCTTGAGCTACATTTTGAATTTCTGGATCTTCAGATTGACAGAATGCGCTGGATTTTAAGAATTTGCGGAATTCTTTATCTTCAACTGGCAATGGAATGGCCTCTTCCTCTTTGAATATCTGGGAGGAAGTCTGGATTATGACATAATCTTTTCCCTCTTCTATGATCTTTTGACTTCCGTCATCAAATGGGAAATTCTTAATTTTATCCGAAGATATGCCGCTGAGTTTAAAGGTTGCCTTTTGAATCTTTTGAGGATTTTCGAAGGTGACATTTGGCTTTATGATGGTCGAAAAAGCAATATCGAAAGTCTCTTCTGTAGCCTCAAGGGCTTTCTCTTTAGGCATGCGGATGGATGTTAAGGTTGTAAAGCTTGTTTTGTTTATACTCTTCCAGGAATTGCCATCCTCGTCAATCCATTCCTCAATAGTTAGGGGAATCACATAAGTGGTTTCTCCCTCTGCATGCCACAGGTTCATCTTTTCCCCTAAAATTAGAACGTCTTCCTTCCCGATTACCTCAAAGCTAAGATCTACAAGGGAATAGGAAGTAAAGTCTAATATCTTAAAATTGTATTTACTTCCAGGCTTTAGGCCCTCCTCCTCAATAATTTTTTCTACAGGGACTTCAAGGTAAAACTCCTGTTCATAGGGCAGCTCTTTTATGATTTTATCTCCTGATTTGAATAAAATTTTATCCGGGCCTATTTCAGCCTTCATTACAGTCTCGCTCTCTGACATTTTTATTCTTAGAATACATTCTAGGGGTTTTCCATGTTCATCGTATATTGATTCCTGCACAGTAGCTATTTCAACAGGATTACCCCCCAAGCGAGCAACTTTCATCCACGATTCACTAAAGCCTTTTTTTAATTTTTTCCCGTTTTTTGTTAGAGAAAACTCCTTATTATGGCTGTATCCAACCTTTATGCCGCCCATATAGACTCCCATCCAGGACTCAGATATCCTTTCTTTCCCGGATATTGAGGACTCTAAGGAAAAAAATGCGTCGTCTGATTCAGGAGTAATTTCAGATGATTGAACCTCAGGATTAATTTTATTCCCTAAGAAAGGAAAAACTAGGAAAATCCATAAAAAGAGCAACGCCAAAAATTTTTTATTTCTTATCTTCATCAAAGCTTCTCCGCAGTTTTCTTATTTTTTTAATTCTAATTTAAACTTAAGGAAGGAGTCAAAAGCGATTTTATATGCCTAGGGTCAAACCTCTGGAATCAGGACTTATCATGGGCAACCCCAGATAACCAAGCGCAGCAAAGTTTCCCTTGTCAATTGCAGGAGCTGACGCCAACGGAAATTTCAAACGAAAAGCTTATAAGAATCAGGATGATTTTTTTCGAAGGTTTATATCGTATTTTCTTATCTTTTCGTTAAGCGTAGTATATTTTACTCCCAAAATCTTTGCTGCTTCTTTCTGATTCCAATGGACTCTGTATAAAGTCTTCAGTATTACAATTTTCTCTATACTTTCGATCATTTCCTTCAAAGGAATGTTGCTATTCATGAAAAAATACTCTATGAAGAGCCAAAAAAGTTTCCTCTTAAACGTATATTCCCTAGATGATTCGTATTTCTCTTCTGAATAGCCAGGAAAAAAATCTTCAATTTCCATATCGAGATCTCTTCTTTCTTGAGTCCCTCCAATAAAAAAAATCATGTCTGATTTTCTGGCTTTGATAACTTCTTCGTCGATATTGAAAAACTCCATTGATTCTTTTTTTCGGTTATTAACTGACTTTTCTGATCTCATCACTTTTCTCCAAAGTTTTTTTTGAATTTAAAAGATTATCTATCGATCTATTAAGTGAATCTAAATCGAGGGGTTTTACAAAGAAATCAGAAATAGAAAGTCGGGATAATTCATCAATGTTAACCAGGTCTGGATAGGCAGAAATCAAGATGACGTTGCCACGGTAACCTAATTCCCTGAATTTGGCGATCATTTCCACGCCGTTAAAATAGGGTAACTTAAAATCGGCAATGATTAAATCCATTTTGGCATTTTTAAAACGCTGCAAGGCCTCCTTGGAATCCTTAGCAAGGTAGACTCGATAATTCTTATTGAGAATCAAGAAAAAAGTCTTACGGATGGACTCATCATCATCGACAATCACGATTTTCTTATCGGACATTTTATATATTTTCACCTCTCTTTGATTTCCGTCAGTCCTAAACGCTAATGAAATTGCATGTTTTGTGCCAATCTATAAAATTTTGAATCTGAAGCTATGCAGCCTAATTTTATTTGACAAATTTCTGAAAAAACTATCGGGATGTTATGATCTAGAGGGGCGCCTTCATATAACTATATAATTTTAAACAAATTAGGAAGCACGAATGTTTTCAATTTGCTCCAGCTGTTAAGTAGAGGTAAAATGCTTTAGCTTAAAAAATGGTATGAGGGATAAAATGTTTTTTTCTTGACTTAATTTTTATAAGCCAAGACGAAAAAAATATTTACATCAGGTAAAAAGCGTTTACATTCTTAGATCAATTCCGCTCGCAGGTAGGTTAGTTGAAGGTCTAAATATCAATTTTGTATTCTTTTATCTTTTTATCCAGGGTAGGGCGTGTTATCTGCAATATCTGGCTGGTTTTTGTTTTATTCCCTTTGGTTGATTTCAAGACATGCTGGATGTAGTCTTTTTCAACCTCTTTTAAGGGAACCAGTTGCCTTGGATAGAGCTTCTTTTCGCCTATCTCAAGAGCCAAATTTTCATCGAGTATAACATCTCCCTTGGCCAGGATTACAGCCCGAGTTAAGGCATTTTCCAGCTCCCTAACATTTCCTTCCCAGGGAAGATTCATCAGAATCTTCATCACATCGGGTGGGACTTTTCTCACATTTTTACGCAGGTCACGGTTAATCTTCTCAAGAAGATAGGCAACTAATTCTGGAATATCTTCCTTTCTATCCCGGAGTGGAGGTAAAGAAATTTCCACTACTTTCAGACGATAATAGAGATCTTCTCTGAGTTTTCCTTTTTCGATCAACTTTTTTAGATTCTGGTTCGTAGCCGCAATTATTCTTGCTTCCGTCTTCAGGATTTTCTCCCCTCCAACTTTCATGAAATCCCTGGTTTCGATAACCCTTAACAACTTTGACTGGAGGTTTGCAGAAATATCACCTATCTCATCCAGGAACAAAGTCCCTTTTCCAGCGATCTCAAACTTTCCTTTAGTTTCACAAACTGCATCAGTAAAGGCACCTTTGACATGACCGAAGAGCTCACTTTCCAAAAGAGTATCTGAAATGGCTGAACAATTGATGACAATAAAGGGCTCTTCTCGATAGGGGCTGTTATAATGAATAGCCTTGGCAACCAATTCTTTTCCTGTTCCACTTTCCCCCTGGATAAGAACGTTGGTTCGGGTGTTGGCTACCGAACCTATTAGCTTAAACACATCTCTCATTTGAACAGAACGGCCGATTATGTTGTCTATTGTGTATTCCTTCTGTTTCTCTTCAACTAGGTGGCTGACTTTATCCTCCAGACTTCTTATCTGAAAGGCTTTATCAATGGTCAAATCCAGCTCAACATAATCCAGAGGCTTGACTAGATATTCGAATGCTCCTGATTTTATGGCTTCTATCGTCGTTTTCATATCGTCATAAGCCGTCATAATTATAATACCGGCGTTGGGATTCTTTTCTCTTATCCTGCCCAGAACCTCAAGGCCATCCACATCAGGAAGGCGAATATCCAAGATGACTAAATCAGGATTGCTTTCTTCATATTTTTGAATCCCTCCCTCCCCGTCTTCGGCCACTACTGCCTCAAATCCTTTCTTAGAAAGATAAGTGGAGAGAGTCTTTCTGATCAAGGGATCATCGTCAATGACTAAGACTGATTTCATCTTTCCTCCTCGGTAGGAATAAGAATTTCAAAAGAGGTGCCTTGGGCTTCGTTTTTTTTAACTCTTATGGTACCTCTGTGCTGTTCTATGATTTTTCTGGCTATCGGCAATCCAAGGCCAATTCCAGAAGCTTTCGTCGTATAGAAAGGCTCAAATACAGTCTCCCGGTTTTTTTCTGGAATTCCACAGCCATTATCAGATATAAATATTCTAATTTTATTTCCTTTCTTCTCTTCCAGAAGAGAGAGAGAAATATTTATTTTCCCCTTTTCTTCCACAGCCTCGTAGGCATTGCGAAGGATGTTCAAAAAAACTTGTTTCAACTTATCAGCATCCACGAGAACCTGGGGTAATTCTTTTTCGTAATTTTTTTCAAGAACAACTTTTTTCAACTCCAGAGAGTGAGCTAATGTCTTTATAGACTCATCGAGTATTTGCTCGATAGAAAATCGATCTAAATTCAGTTCTGATATCCGAGTGAAATCCAAAAGCTCTTTGATGAACTTTTCCATCTGGCTTATCCCCTCCTGGGAGATGGTTAAATGTTCTCTTTCTATCTCATCCAATCGATCACTCTGAACAAGCTTCTGGACGTTTAGCTTGACTGACGTTAACGCATTTCTTATCTCATGGGCGATCCCGGCAGATATGCGGCCGATGGATGCGAGCTTTTCTGCCTGGACTAGCTTTTTACTGGCAGCTTCCATTCTTTCCCTTGCCAGAAGGAGCTTTCGACTCATATCATTAAAACTCTGAGCTAAATTTCCGATTTCATCCTTTGAGGTGATATCAATCTTTTGAGAAAAATCCTCTTTGGATATCTTAACTGTCCCCTCCACCAGTTTTTTCAACGGCCCTGTTATCCTCCTGGCCAATAATACCGCTCCAAAAGCGCCTATCAAAAGCCCTACGCATCCGATAAAGATCAACATCAGGCGCGTTTTCCGAATCTCTGCCCGCATCTCTTCCAGGGAAAGACCAATTTTTATCGAACCCCATCTCCTCGGGGAACCTTTCACAAAAATCGGAACTTCAATTTCCAGAATCCTTAGAACCTGTCCTGTTACTTGATCCTCAAACCTTTTGCTCTCAAACATGTAACTCTTTTCATCGACCTCTTCCCCCAGATCGCTGTAAAGATAAATATCCCTGTAATATTCTATAAAACTGGTGTGGACAAAAAGATTATTATAGCGACCGTATAAAACAACGTAGATGAGGTTTTCGTCTATCTGCTCTTCGATATTCTCCCTAACTCCTTCCTCATCCCATTGAATAAAGGCTGGCAAGTTCAGGTAAGCAATATTTTTGGCTATTAAAACTCCTTTTTCTTTCTGCTCTTCAAAAATGGCTTTGACTTCTTGTTGCTCAATAACAAAGAGAATCGACGAGACAAGCACCAAGAGTAAAATTATTGCCCAAACCATGAATCTTGTCTGGAGGGACATGCGTAATTTCACTTTTGCCATCTTATTTATCAAGCCATATTTTTCTGGCGTCTAAGTAATAAAAGCCTAAAGAAGGAACCTCTACTCCCCTGACATAAGGCTGCATAGCGACCCTGTTCTGATGAGAAAAAAGGGGAATAGCAGGAACATCAGAAATCAAAATTTTCTCGATTTGATGAAAAAGATTAATCCTTTTGGTCCAGCTTCTTTCAATTTCGGCTTGCTGTAAAAGTTTATCCAATTCAGGATTAGCATAATTAAAAAAATTAAAATTTGATTTTGAAAAAAAGAGAGGGCGGATGATACTTTCAGGATCTGGAAAGCTCATCACTCTCTCCGTAAAAATCAGATAAGGTCTATTATAACTCTTTATGTCATCGAGAGACCTATAATAACTTAATCTTAATCTTATCCCTACCTCATCAAGCTGCTTGCGCAGCGCTCTGTAAATCTTGAGCTTCATCTCTGTTCTTGGCAAATCAACGAGCAAGGTAAGAGAAGGAAATTCTTCATCAGCTGAAAAACCTGCATCTTCAAGCATTTGTTCTGCTTTTTCTGGATCATAGCTCTCTTCATCATCCCTCGGGAAAAATCCTGGAAGTCTTGAGGGGATATAGTTATTCATCACTTTGCGCACGTATCTCATATCAAAAATATCTCGAGCAACCTCCCTTTTGTTAAGAGAATGCAAGATGGCTTTTCGAACGACAGCTCTATCAAGGGGAGGAATGTGGCAGCTCATTCCTAAGAATATAGGTTGAAGTAGGCCATCCTTAAAAACCTGGAAGTTGGGAGTGAGCAACTTCTCGGAAAGTACCGGAATGGAATCTATCTCCCGGTTCAAGAAATGATCAAGAGTGAAAAGAGGACAGAATTCTACCGCCGCTAAATAGGGCCTGCCGTCAAAATACCTTTCATTGCGCTTGAGCCGGACTCCGACAATATCTAATTGGGGCGTCCTTAACCAATAGTCAAACTTAAACGGTCCAGTGCCTGACGGTCTAAGGAAAAATCTTCTTCCCTGTTCAATAACAAGTTCGCGAGGCAGGATCTTACAGAAATGCATACTCATCAGATACAGCGCAGAGACAAAGGGTTGTGTCCAGTGAATCTCGAAACTGTATTTATCTATGACTTTAAATCCCGCAACATCTTTTGTTTTTCCTTCCCTGAATTCCCTAGCTCCGACAATCCTTCCCAAGAAGAATTCGTAGTAAGGAGAGTTATTTTCTTTATCAAGTATTCTCTCTAAGGAAAACTTCACATCCTCTGCAGAAAGCTCTCTTCCATGATGGAACTTGACTCCCATCCTTAAATAAAATGTATGTTTTTTCCCATCAGGAGAGATTTCCCAATACTCGGCCAAGCAGGGCATAATCTTCAAATTCTTATCAAGTCTGACTAAGCCATCATAAATTTGTTCTGAGATAAAGATAAAGGACTCCTGGCTTATCGGATCAAACTCAGTTCTAAAAGCATCGGCGAATGACTTCAACCGAAAAACTCCGCCGTAGCGAGGTTCGTCAGCGCTTCTGCCCTGGAAACTAAAAGAAGGGATCACAAAGACCAAGGTAAGAATAAGAATCCAGGCCACATAGCTATCTAACTTTCTGCCCATTTTACCTTACTTAAATCATAAATTATCATTGAGTTAATAGCAAATTTAAGGCAACTTTTGTGCCAAGTTGGCAGGGTGTTTATTCCGTTGAATATGGGGAAGATCGGGAGGCCAAGAACGTTATAGCAGATATTTTGTAAAATTATTTTACAATTTATATAAGGACCAAATTGTGTAGAGGCTTGATTTATCAAGCCCACCTTATTTATATGTAATAATAAATGCGGGTTTGATAAATCAAACCCCTACAGATAAATCAAACTCCTGCCGATATTTCAACGACTTTTCAGGTATGCTTATTTTTTTGCTTTCTTCCAGGTATCGATGAACTTGACAGCATAATCCGCCATGCCCTTTACCTGCTTCTCTCCACGCTCCTTTGTTGCCTTTTTAGGATCGCTGAAAGACCAGATTCCGTTGCTGTAGAGTTCATGGCTAGCTCCCCCTTTTTTCGTCTCAACAGGGACTCCCCTCAAAGAATCGAAGACCATCAATAAATCCGGATATTGCTGAGAAAGCATCCAGAGGGCTTGCAGTTTATCGCTATAAATCGCTTTTGGCTTCTCAGCCCTCTCCATTTTTACCAGTTCTGGCCTTAGGGAGAGCATGAGGGACGTCTCGCCAATCCCTGCGTGTTCGTCACCAACCTCATCTTTCCCTTGATATCTCCCTTTCTGGATAGGGCTGCCATGGCCGATTGCTACGGCAATAGCTTCTGTTGTGTGATTGATTCTATGAATGACTTTGCTTTGGACGACGTTATTTCCTCCATGATAGTTGAAGAACATAAACCGCCGGAATCCGTACTTTATAAGCATCTCTGCTGTTTCGAAAAGGACCTGCTCCATTGTTTCAGGTTTCAGGCTCAAAGTTCCAGGAAATCCAGAATGATACTCGCTGTATCCAGCCAAAAGAACCGGCGCCATCAGTACTCCTGTGCGGGCCGAGATCAATTTTGAAATCCCCGTCGCCTCATAATAATCCGTCCCCAACGGCAAATGGGGTCCGTGCTGTTCGGTAGAAGCGATTGGAATAATAACCATGTCATTTGTTTTTAAATAATCCCTGACATCCGTCCAGCTCATCTCCTGTAAAATAAGTGGCTTCCCTTCCTCCTGGGCAGATAGCAAAGTTCCGAAGACAAGAATGATTGAGACAATGAATAAGAGTTTCAAGTTGCTAAAGGCCTTATTTCTGGTCATGATTTACCTCCTATATTGAAATCAATTCCATAGAAATTTTGATTTTTTATTCTATTCATTCTCATCCCTTTTCGCAATGATTTGTTAAAGTGCGGGTTTGATGAATCAAACCTCTACATAAAAATGGGGCCAGGCCCCGTTTTCCATAAAGTGTGGGTTTGATGAATCAAACGTCTACAAAAAAGGAGAAATTAGCGGTTGCGGGAGTTCGCCTGAACAAGCTCTTGGCCTTTCTTCGCATATTCCAAAGACAAAGACGCATTCCCCAGGCGATTGTAAAGATCGGCAAGAAGGAAGTAACCAAGAGGAAGGTCTTTTTTATCCGGTTTTAGCTCTATTCCTTTCTTGACCAGTGCAACAGCTTCTTCGAAATTCTGGCCGCGATTGAGGTAAATCCGGCCAAGATAAAAATAACTCAAAGGGAAACGTGGGGCCATCTCCATTGTCTTTCTCAGATACTGAAGCTCCTCTTCTTCCTTGCCCAAAAGCCTATAGACGCGAGAAAGATTGAAGCTTGCTCTAAAATTATGGGGAATGTTTTCCAATTCCGTCTTATACTCTTCGGCAGCCTGGAGCAAGTTACCTTTTTTCTCATGGAGCTGAGCTAAATTGTAATGAACATTCTGGAGCTTGGGATTGAGCTCCATTGCTTTTCGAAGATTCTTTTCTGCCTCTTCTATGTTATCTTGGATAACATAGATTCCTGCCAAAGCGCTGTAGGCAGAGGCCGAATAAGGATTGAGTTCCATACATTTCTGGTAATATTTGATTGCCTCTTCGTATTTTTCCTGGGTATTAAGGATATTTCCCAGTATAAAATAAATCTGAGAATCTGGTGGAATAGATTCAATAAAGCTTAAAATAAATTTTTCCGCTTCTTCAAGGTCTCCCATCCTGATATAGGAATTGGCGATATTGATGACTGTAAAAGCATCGTCTGGTTTTTTATCAAGGACCTCAAAAAAGGACTCCAAAGCTTTCTCAAACTTTTGTTCCTTAAAATACAAATTCCCCAGGGTAAAGTAGGCATCAATTATATCAGGATCCTCCTTGATTATTTCATTGATCATTTTAACTGCAGACTCGAACTTCCCCTCAAGGCCCATTTCCCGAGCCCCTGAAAGGCGGTTGAATACTCCGATTTTATCCCTGGGATTAGCTAATTCTTTTCCCTCCAATTTAGACGAATCGGTAAAAGAACCGATATATCCGAGAGCAGCGAGTTTCTGGCGCGTCTCCTCATCCATATGGCGATAATCAAGCTGGAATGCATTCTCGCTCGTGTCTTTTATATATCTTTCGGCTAAGGCCTGTAGTCTCCTTAGCTCTTCTTGGTGTGTTGAAGCTAGGTTATTTTTCTCATCCGGGTCATTCTCCAAATCATAGAGCTCTACATCTGGGGCAATAATCAATTTAAATCTTGAATCCTGGATGCCTTTAAGATCGCTCCAGCCATAATGGAATCGTGGATAATAGGTTTCAGAATAAGCAAAACTCTTTCCCGGATTATTTTCCTTAAAAAAAAGAGGAACAAGACTTTCTCCTTGAATTTGCGGAGGAGGATCAATATCGACCATATCCAGAATTGACGGCATGACATCAACAAGAGAGACGACTGAAGACCGGCTTAAGCCCTGTAATTCTTCAAAAGGTGTGACAAAAATCAATGGAACATGTATTCCTTCTTGATAAATAAAGAATCCGTGCGTGCCTTCCTTATGCTCACCAAGGCTTTCGCCGTGGTCACCAGCAAAAACTAAGATAGTATTCTCGATGAGATTGTTCTCTTCAAGATACTGCCACAGCCTTCCTAGCTGAGAATCAGTGTAGGCGATCTCCCCTATGTAAGGTCTCTGGGGATACTGTTCCTTGTAAGGAGAGGGAGGTTCATAAGGAGTATGGGGATCGTAGAGATGAATCCAGGTGAAAAAATTATCCTGTTTATTATCTTCAAGCCAGATAAGAGCTTCATCGATGACCTCATCCCCCCTGCGTTGGACATTCCCCAGAGAGATCGTTTTGTAGCGACTCAGATCAAACCGGTCAAAGTAATAATCAAAGCCCTGATTAAGCCCCCATTTTGAATCAAGAACATAAGCCGCGACAAAAGCGGAAGTCTGGTAATCTTCTTGCTTAAAAAGCTCGGCGAGAGTGGTGATCTCCTGGGGGACAAGAAATCCTCCGTTGTCTCTGACACCGTGGAAAGTCGGCTGCGTCCCTGTCAAAAGAGAGGTGTGAGAAGGCAATGTAAGAGGAGTCGGGGCGATGCATCTTTCGAATTTCACACCGCGGGAAGCGAAAAGATCCATGTAGGGAGTCTCGATATTGGAAAATCCATAACAACCAATCCTGTCTGCGCGAAGGGTATCTACGGTTATGAGTATGTAGTTAAATTCTTTTTTTCCTTTTAGGCTTGAAAATTCATCTTTCTGCAGTCTCAAGAAAAAAATTATTGCAGCAACAAGAATTATAAGAACAAAAGTTAAGACTATGACGAAAAGTCTTTTTTGCTTCATGCTTAGATTAAATTTTATCATAAAATTTATGTAGTTTGAATTTTGTTTTTGGAATAAAAAAGGGTGGCGAAAAAAAACTCGCCACCCTCTTAAACAGCTTTTCGAACCTGAATTAGAACATCAAGCGAATACCGACTCTCATCTGCCTAGGCCGAACTATCCGGTAGAGATCATGACCGTCTGTAGAAGACCAATAATCTTTAGAATCGGTTGCAGGTGGAGGCAACAGCCAGTCAAAGCCGATAACCTCTCCCCATTCGGTGATGGTGTCATCGTTGAACACGTTGAAGATGTCCAACATCAGGCCCAGGCGGAATTTATCGGCAAGGATGAACGTTTTCTCCAGCCTCAGATCAAGAATTTTCCGGATAGGATAATGATTGGAACCCCGCTTTTCTGTAAAGAAAGTCACTATATCATGGGCAAGCATAGGGGTTCGCATTTGTCTTGTCCATGACTCACCCGTAATTGCCCGGAAATAACCTGTCAGGTAAACTCCAAAAGGAAGAACATGGGTTCCCTGTATTTTGAGCATATGAGTCGGGTCATGGGTTGAGTTACCATCTGCGTTGATCCAGTAATTGGGACTAGCAACTTTACCTTCCCCCCAGCCTATATCGGCCCACATATCGTTGTTCAGGGTTCCGTACGCCTTAGAGTAGACATAAGAGGCCAGAAGTTGCCACCCGTCTGAAAAACGCTTGTTGAACAAGAACTCAAGACCCCAGTATCTGCGGTAGGGCTTATTATTGCCCACCCCCGGATCACCTTGCTTGATATTTTTGATTTTGTATTCGTGGATACCGGCATTAGTTTGTTCATAGACCGTGTAAGCTTCCCCTGTTTCGGGATCATTAACAATCACAGGAGACCATTCTGCTGCGTAGTCAATTGGGCCGACTATGTTCTTCCAATCACGAAAAATGTAAGTTACTGATAAGGATGCGTCTCTGAAAAGCTCCCTTTCAATGCTGGCTGTGAACTGATTTAGGTAAGGATGATTGATATCAGGGTCCATGGAATAGAGATTCTCGGGCGAAACTGTATACCAATGTTCCCAGGTGCTGGTTGGAGGCCAATAGTAGTAGGCAACAAAATCAGAGTAGGACGAAGCTGGGTTTAAACGGTCATGAAAACCCGCATACATAGCTTCTGTGAACTGACCGTAGTGTGCTTTAAGGACTGTGGTTTTATCTCCGAGAATATCATAGGTGAAACCTATTCGGGGGGCAATCCGAAAGTTTGTGTAAACTGCTCCTTCTACACCTTTTACGGTTCCCCTCATATGGCTGAGGCGTAGGCCAAAGTTGAGATTCAAGCGGTCTGTTACTTTCCATGAATCTTGAGCAAACTCTTCGATTCTGGTATAGCGGGTGTTAGCATCGTAGCCTTCGTACTGAAAAGCAAGGTAAGGTCCATAATAATTGTAGCCGTGGAGGTACGTATAGTAACCCTCACCATATAAATCGTAATAATACCAGTGATTGGGACCTGTATAGCCAAATCTGTTCCTTGATTTTCCATACTCGAATTCCACTCCGAACTTAAAATCGTGATTCCCCTGAACGAAATCTTCGGCATAATGAGTTATGCTGACGTTAGCCTGGTATCTGTTTCTGTCAGCCAGGTAGAAATACCCAGAACTTCCAGTGAGCCTAATATCAATATCTCCTGGGGTAGAGTTGTAATGAGCATTAATATCACGCCCAACTTCGGGTTCCAGGTAATAATAACCGATAAAGAAAGCTGCTTTCAAGTCAAGAAACGTCTTGGGAGTTATGATTTGCGTCAGGCTGAAGTTCCCTACATTATCCGGTGAATCCTGGTTAACCACGGCTTCGGGCGAAACGTCGGCAGCTGCATCTCTGTTTATACCATTATAAGCATCGAACTCATAGAAGGTCATGATACTCGTTGAAGGAGCCAATTGGGCATTAATCTTTATGAAGGCTCTGGGCATCTTGTAGTCAACTGCCTCGGGAAAGCCGGTAACATAATCCAATTGGCGAAAGTAGTGAGCTCCAAGGTAAAACCAGACCTTATCTTTCTTGATAGGGCCGCCCAGGTGAGCACCGAACTCATATTGTTTCCGCGAAGGCGATGAAAGACCTGGAAAATCATCAATGTAAGCTTGATTGTTCTCAGTCCCCCAAAAATCCCACGGCCTGTCTTCCTTTCTACCCTGGAAATCGGTTTCGAAGTGCCCGGAGAGTTCATTTCCTCCGGATTTGGTGACCAGGTTGAAAATGATGCCGGTAAAATTCCCATATTCAGCAGCAGCGCCGATTCCCATGATCTTGGCTTCCTCTACGATATGAGGATCCATAAAAACCCAGGCTGTACCTCCATCAGGGTCAGATACATCAACACCATCCATCTGATAGGCAATTCCTGTACCATCTGATGCGCCATAAGCAACATCACCCGTGACTCCTGGAGCTAGACCGAGAATATCCATGGCGAAATTGGTGTAGGGGATGTTTCTCAAAAGATCATCACCCAGACTTACCGAAGCAGTCTCACTTGATTTAATATCAACCGTGGGCGATTCCGCGATGACAGTGACTTCCTCTATGATAGCGGCAAGCTTCATGGTAAAGTCAATGGTTAATCTGATCGTGGTTGAGACTCTGATATTCTCGCGGCGAACTGTTGTAAATCCTGAAAGCTCGGCCGTAACTACATAATCGCCTGGGGGGAGAGCAGGGAATCGATACGAACCATCCGCTCCAGAGATCACTATTCGAACACCCATCAATTGAGGGCTCGACAGTGTCATTGTAACTCCAGGAAGTGCAGCACCGTCTTCCTCCCGCGCTGTTCCGACAATAGCACCTGTTTCCTTAGACTGAGAATAAGCGAGGGGCAAAGTTATTAGGAAGAGAGCTAAAAGAGATACGAGAGTTTTGAATTTCATTCTTTTCTCCTTTTCTTTTTTCGTCTTGTCTTCATTTTCCCATTAATCCTTATTACTTTGTTTTTCTATCTTTCTCTTCAATTATCACCTCCCCTTTAAGCTGAAGTCGGCATACAATATACCATATATGGTATATGAAACATCATAATGCTCATCATGTTGTGCTTTATAATTATAATAAAACTGCGAATTTCATGCCAATTATTTCTCTATTGATAATCCTTTCTTTATGTGTAAGATAATTTTTTTTCTTCAGAAATGACGTTTCAATTCTCCAAATATTTGGATTCTCCAAATATTTGAACCTATCCCCTTCGTTTATCTTTTTTTTTAACTTTAAAAAAAATGAAAAAAATCAAAAAAATTCTAACTTTTCTCTCTCATTCATGCTTTAGCAGGCCTTAAAATTTGAGAGCACTTCGATCATATGCTAGCTATCAGTATTCAGCATAAAAGTGCGAGCTTGATAAATTGAATCAATTAACTAATAAAAGATGGTTTCTTGAATCAGATCCTTACAAATATTTAATTAAAATCTTGTTTTCCCCTTTAAGAGTGAAAACTAATCTTTCTTCAATCGTAAAAAAAAATTATTGTGGTGAGAAAAGTGATAAGAGGGAAAGTCAAGGAAAGGGCGAAAAATCTTTATTGCTTCATGCTACGTTGCTTATTAAAGTAAAAACACAAATATCACGAACAACACTTTGTGAGCTGTATGCCCGCAATGACAGATGGACCTTCCTTTATCGCAATTTCATTAGGATTGGATAAAAAAAGGGTGGCGAGAAGAAACTCGCCACCCTCCTAAACTGCGTTTCGAACTTGAATCAGAACATCAAGCGTATACCAACTCTTGCCTGTCTGGCTCGCGTGATTCGGTAGAGATCGTGTCCATCCGTAGACGTCCAATAATCTGGATCACCTGGTAACTGCCAGTCATAGCCGATTCTTGTTCCCCAGGAGGTGATGGTATCGTCATTGAACACGTTAAAGACATCAACCATCAAGCCTAGGCGGAACTTCTCAGCAAATACGAACGTCTTCTCCAGTCTTATATCAAGAATTTTCTCAATCGGATAATGGTTGGAACCGCGCTGTTCAGTAAAGAAAGTCACTCTTCCATGGGCAAGTCTTGAAGTTCGAAATCGTCTTGTCCAGGCATCACCCGTAATCGCCCGGAAATATCCTGTCAGGTAAATTCCAAAAGGAAGAACATATGTTCCCTGTAACTTGAGCATATGAGTCGGGTCGTTGGTAGAATTACCATCCGCGTTTATCCAGAAATTGGGACTTTCAACAGAACCACCCCAGCCTATATCATCGGCAAATCCGTTGTTAAGGGTTCCGTATGCTTTGCTGTAGACATAAGAGGCCAGAAGTTGCCACTTGTTTGAAAAACGCTTGTTGAACATGAACTCAAAACCCCAGTATCTGCGGTAGGGATTATTGTTACCTATCCCTGGATCACCAGTTGCGAGATTTTTGATGACGTATTCGTGTTCATCAGGATTAGTTTGCTCATAGACCGTGTAGGTCGTAGCAGGATTTTCAGGATCATTTACAACTACAGGGGACCAAATCGCTGCGTTGTCTATCGGGCCCCATTGGTTTTTCCAATCACGGTAAATGTAAGTCACTGAGAAAGATGCGTCTCTGAAAAGCTCCCTTTCAATACTGGCTGTAAACTGATTCATGTAAGGATGCTTGATATCAGGATCCAAAGTATAGAGTGACTCGGGCACAATCCTGAACCATTCAACCCATGTTGAAGTTGGTGGCACATAGTAATAGCCAACATAATCAGAGAAAGCAGAATCTGGGTTTAAACGATCATGAAAACTGGAAAGCATGGCTTCTGTGAACTGGCCGAAGTGACCTTTTAGGATTGTGGATTTGTCGCCGAGAATATCATAGGTGAAACCTATTCGGGGAGCAATCCGGGTGTTGGTGTAAACTGCGCCACTTACATTTTTTATGGTTCCCCTCAAATGGCTGAGGCGTAGGCCAACGTTGACATTCAAGCGGTCTGTTACTTTCCATGAATCTTGAACAAACTCTTCGATTCTCGTATAGCGTGTGTTTAGATCGTAGCCTTCGTATTGATAGGCAAGGTAAGGTCCGTTATAAGTGTAGCCATAGGGGCCAACTCCGAAGTAATCTATATAGTACCAGTTATTGGGACCTGTATAGCCGGATCTGCTCCTTACTTTTCCGTACTCGAATTCCACTCCGAATTTAAAATCATGATTGCCTTGGATGAAATCTTCGGCATAATGAGTTATGTTGACATTGGCCTGGTATCTGGCTCTGTCAGCAAGATAGAACCAGCCTGAGCTATCAGTTTTTCTAATATCCACACCGGGGGTAACATCGTAATGAGCACTTATATCACGTCCAACTTCAGGTTCCAGGTAGTAATACCCGACAAAGAAAGCTGCTTTCAAGTCAAGAAACGTTTTAGGTGTTATGATTTGTGTCAGGCTGAAGTTTCCTACATTATCTGGTGACTCCTGGTTTACACATGCTTCTGGCGAAACATTAGCACCTGATCCTCGGTTTATGCCATCATAGGCATCGTACTCATAGAACGTCATGATGCTAGTCGATGGCGTCAATTGGGCATTAATCTTCGCGAAGAATCTTGGCATCTTGTAATCAACTGGTTCGGGAAAGCCGGTAACATAATTTTTGCGGCGAAAGTAGTGAGCTCCAAGGTAAAACCAAACCTTATCTTTCTTGATAGGTCCGCCCAAATGAGCACCAATTTCCCATAGTGAGCGTGCTGGCGATGAGAGATCAGGAAAATCATCAATGTAAGCTTGATTGTTCTCTGTTCCCCATAATCCTTTAGGCTTATCTTCCAATTTGCCCTGGAAATCGCCTTCGAAATGTCCGGAAAACTCATTTCCTCCAGATTTGGTAACCAGATTGAAAATAATGCCGGTAAAATTTCCGTATTCAGCGGCAGCTCCTACTCCCATAATCTTGGCTTCCTCGATAATATGGGGATCCATAAAAACCCAGGCTGAACCTGCCTCCGGATCAGAGACATCAACTCCATCCATTTGCCAAGCAATTCCAGTATTGTCAGATGCACCATAAGCAACATCATCATTGACTCCTGGAGCTAGATTGAGAATATCCATGGCGAAATTGCTGAAGGGGATGTTTCTCAAAAGGTCATCACCCAGACTCACCGAAGCAGTCTCGCTTGATTTTATATCAACCGTGGGCGATTCCGCGATGACTGTAACTTCTTCTTCGATAGCGGCAAGCCTCATGGTGAAGTCAAGGGTTAATCTGACCGTGGTTGAGACTCTGATATTCTCGCGGCGAACTTTTGTAAATCCTGAAAGCTCGGCCGTAACTACATAATCACCTGGGGGGAGAGCAGGGAATCGAAACGAGCCATCCGCTCCGGTTACCACTGTTCGAACACCCATTAATTGAGGGCTTGACAGCGTTATCGTAACACCGGGAAGCACAGCGCCGTCTTCATCCATCGCTGTTCCGACAATAGCACCTGTGTCTTTGGACTGAGAATAAACTAGGGGTGCAGCTATGAGGAGTAGGGCTAAAAGAGATGCGAGAGGTTTGAATTTCATTCTTTTCTCCTTTTTTTTATTTTGTCTTTTTTCTCCCAATATTCTTTTCACCTTTTTTTCTATATCTCTCTTCGATTATCACCTCCCTAAAAATGAAGTCCAGCAACGATAAATTGCCTATGGTATCTTATACTATATTTTTTATTTATAATAAAGTACAATATATTAAATATTATTTTATAAGCGAATTTTATGCCAATTTTTTATATATCGATATTTCTTTTTTTATCAGTAAGATACGTTTTTCTGTTCTTGAAAAAGAGCGCATGATTAGTCCAAATATTTGGATTCTCCAAATATTTGAATCTATCTTCCTCACTTTTTATTTTTTATTCATAAACAAATAAAATAAATTCAAAATCTTTTTAGCTTTTCTTTATTTTTCAGCCGTCAATGAGCCTTCAGCTTCTTTGGCATAGCAGTCATCGACAGTAAGAAATTTGAAACTCTTTCGTGCTTATGATATTTTTAAATAGGAGAGAAGAGTTTAAGCATGAAGAAGAATTTTATTTTCTTTTTTGTTTTCCTCCTGATTGCTCCGCATCTTACACCTGAAGAAAAACTCCTGCCCGAGCATAAAAACTGGCTGGAGCTTGTGGATCCTATTATCACCAAAACAGAAAAAGAGGTTTTTCTAAAACTGAAGACAATCCAGGAAAGAAACAAATTCATTCAGCTTTTTTGGAAAAGACATGACACTCTGCCTGAAACAAACGAAAATGAATTTTTCAAGGAGTACATGAAGCGAGTCAGTTTTGCTGATCTCAATTTTGGCCGTGGAACTTCAAAAAAGGGCAGCCAGACCGAAAGAGGACATTTTTATCTTCTTCTTGGTCCACCTCTTGAAAGGCACATTTATGCAACAAGCTCAGAGCTTTGGCCCCTTGAACTTTGGTATTACAGGGGAGAGCAAGAGTATGGACTCCCTCCCTATTTTTATCTTATCTTCTATCAGCCTCGAGGATTGGGTGAGTATCGTCTTTATTATCCGGGGGTAGAAGGGCCGGAAAACCTGGTCATACCCTCAGGGTCCGAAGCATTGACTCGAGCAACTGCCTACAAGGCAATGAAGCAATTATCAGGAGAACTAGCCAGTGCATCTCTCTCTTACCTTCCAGGAGAATCAACCTTTGGGATGGGTTCCGCGTCATCAAATATTATTATTTCCAACGCTTATTCTCTGGCAGAGAAGAAATTCTCTGATGCCTATGCTCGCTCCTTTTTATACTACAAGGACCAAATTGATGTAGACTACACTCATAATTTTGTTCAGAGTAGCTCCAAGGCTAAGGTCTTCAAGAACGGGGATCAATTTTATATCCACTGGACTCTGGAGCCAAAAAAGATCAATTTCGCAGCTTACCAAGGAAAATATTATTCTACTTTTCAGCTCAATCAAAGGATTGAAGATATCCAGGGAAACCTTGTCCTTGAAAAAGAAGATGAGATTCCAATCCAGATTACCCCGGAACAATACAAGCAGCATGAGCGTCAGCTTTTCGCTCTTCAAGACATACTACCGGTCATCTCAGGGAATCTTAAGCTCTTTTTCTTGCTAAAAAGTAAAACAGCAAAAGATTTCACCTCATTCGAAACTAAGGTCTTCGTTCCTCAAGAGGGAAGTGGCCCTTTTCTCAGCAACTTGTTACTTTATCACTCTTCAGAAGAACTTAAAGAAGGGGAGAAAAGAAAGCTTAAAGCATTTGCCTTTGGCGGAAAACAATATGTTATCAACGCCCAGAACAATTTCCTTCCTCAAGAGGAAATAGGCCTGTACTGCCAGGTTTATAACTTGGAGGAAAAAAGTAATAAGTCACTCTTAGTCGAGATACTTCCGATGAATGTTGAGACACCTGTCCAAAGCTATAAAAAATCTCTGACTGAAGTTCTAGCTCCTGATAGCAATGGAATAGATTTTGGCTCTTTTTCTCCTTCCTCTCTAAAGCCCGGATACTACAGACTCCAGGTATCTCTCCTTGATGAAGAGGGAGAGAAGCTTCTGACAGAAAGAGAAAATTTCATTCTCCTTTCCCAGTCCTATCCTATTATCCCCTGGATCTATTCTAAGATGCATACGTTTCCCGGCTCAGAACAATTATTTACGTTAGCTTCTCAGTATTTCATGACCAACAACTACCAGCGTGCTCGCAGCTTGCTCGAGCAAGCTCTCAAAATGAGGAATGAACCAAAAACCAGGCTTTTATTGGCAAAATCGCTTTATGCCCTCAAACAGTTTAAAGATTCTCTTGCAATTGTCTTCCCCGTCTATCATGCTACTCAGAACAGAGAAGCAGCTAAAATTATTGCTGTAAACTATGCAGGTCTTGGAGACTGGTCCACGGCTCTTGTCTATTTAGAAAAGCTTATGGAGCAGGCAGCAGAAATTAGCGTCCTGAACCTGGCTGCTGAATGCTATTTAAATTTAAACCAGCCTGAGAAAGCGCTGCCTCTTCTCCAAAAATCTCTNNAATTGATAATTAATAAAAAAGCTAATAATACAAAGAGCGATATAAGACAATTAGGGAGAAAGCCATGCTAAGAAAATCAATAATTTTATCCTGCTTAATTTGTTTGCTGTTGCCAAATCTCTGGCCTTCAGTCCAAGGGAAGATTGAAGGAACCGTCACTGATAGCAACGGCAATCCTCTGGAGAAAGTGTTAATCACGATTACTTCGCTAAAGGCCTCCGAAGGCCATATTAACATCAAAACAGATAAAAAAGGTAAATTTGTGCAGGTCGGACTCTGGCCTGGACGTTATCAGGTGAGCCTTAAAAAATCAGGCTATACCCCTGTTTCTTACGAAGTAAGGGTTAGGATTGCAGAAGCTACAAAATTGGTGGTCAAAATGGTAAAAGCTGAGGAAGCCATAGAGCGAAGCCTCTCCCAGGCAGACAGATTATTTCTTAAAGGATACAAGCTTTATGAACAAGGCAAATATGAGGAAGCAGCTTCGGCTTATGAGGAGGCAACAAAACTAAGCTCAACTCAGTGGGGTTACTTCTTTAACCTGGGCTTGGCTTATAAAAAACTTAACAAGACAGAAGAAGCAATGGCGTCCTTTCGGAAAGCTGTAGAACTCAATCCAGATAGCTTCAGCAGCAATAAAGAGCTGGGAGAGGTTTTAGGCAAAGGCGGAAATTACGAAGAGGCAAGAAAACATTTCCAGAGAGCAATAGAGATAAGCTCAGATGAGCCGGGTGCTTTCTATAATCTTGGAGTTTGTTTGATGAACTTGGGAGAATCCGTCGAGGCTCTGAGTGCCTTTCTGAATGCAGTGGAGATTAAGGAAGATTATGTTGAAGCCTATTACCAGATTGGAACAATTTATATCGGTCAAAACAGAACTGAAGAGGCAGTAATGAATTTAGAAAAATTCCTGGAATTGGCTCCAGAACATGAAAAAGCACCCATAGCCAAACAATTGCTTGACTATTTAAAAAAATAGGAAGGAAAAATGAAGAACAAGAAGCATGTTATATTTATCTTCGTCCTGGTATTTTTAGTCTTTCTAAATTTATCAGCTAAAAAGAAAGACAAGTTCGAGAAATGGATGGACGAAGTGAATCCTATCATAACCAACGCTGAGAAAGCAGAATTTAAAAAATTACAAAAAGAAAAAGAAAAAGAGTTTTTTATCAAGCTTTTCTGGGCAAAAAGAGATCCCACTCCTCAAACAGAAAAAAACGAGCTTCAAGAAGAATACTACAAACGCCTGAGCCATGTAAAAAAAGCTTATATTTATGGCTACAAGAAGGGAGCTGAAACGGACATGGGAAAAGCGTATCTTTATTTTGGGAAGCCCAAAGTATTTCATCAAAGCAAATCTTCTTCAAGCATTGACCAGACTCCTCCTCGAGACGACTCACCTTCCATGCACACTGAAAGAGAGCACCCTCCGCAAATGTGGCTTTATCCAACTCTACCATGGATGAATATTCCAAAAGAAGGCTTCAATCTTGTCTTCTCTCATGACGGAGTTGGGTATGTACTGGACCGCGAGAAGACAGAAACAAGAGCGATGCAAGCATTTTTTTCCTATCCAGAAAAAATCTTGTTCTTCCCAGATTTAAAAGAAATCCCTAAGCGGAGAAAAATCATAACATTCTCCCCCGAGTCATTCGAAGGAAAGCTCATTCAAGAGCTGAAGTCCGCTCAAGAGGATATTGTTCAGATTCCTTTTGAAAAAAAGACGATTTTTACCAAGGCTAAAAATAATAGCAGCTATTTAACTATTCTTCTAAAAATTGACCCGGCAGATAAGAAGGAGATAATCGAAAAAAAATTAAAATTTTTCGGCAGGGTTGAGTCAGAATCCTATTTCTATGATTTCAGCGAGGAAAAAATACCAGTAAAGGAGAAAGGCTATTTTATCTCTCAGGTCGGTCTTCCTCTCAGGCCAGGAGAATACAAACTCTATCTCGGTTTCTACTGCCCCGATAAAAACACATATTCAATAAGAGCAGACAACATTGAAGTCCCAGATTTCTGGACACAAGAGCTTGCTTTTTCGTCTTTGCTTGTTTCCTCCCAGGTTCAGGAAATGACGGCAGAGGCCAAAAAAGAAGAATTTGATGTTTTCTATCTAGGCCGCTATTCTCTACTGCCGATATATAGCCAGGAGTACACCAAAGAAGAATCTCTGAACATATTTTATTACGTTTATAATCCCGCGCTAGATGAAAATCAAAACTGTTCCCTAACGATTGAATTAGAACTTCAACTGGGTGAAAAGAAATTCAATCTGAACCCTCAACAAAGACAGAGAAAAGTGGGCGAAGAGGGAGCCATAATGGAAGGTCACCAAATTCCACTCTCTGCTCTTCCAGAATCTGGGGAATATCAGTTGACAGTGAAAGTGACTGATGAAATAGCTAAGAAAACTATCAGCAAAAAGCTGAAGTTTATTCTCCTTTAATATTAAGACTCTGTATTCTTTAAAGAGTTTGGAAAGATTTCTGGAATTAGCACCCGAACACGAAAAGGTAAATATTGCCAAACACTTTCTTGAGTATTTAAAGAAAAACTGAATGAAGATAAGACTGAAAAAAACTATTCTTTTCGTACTCTTGACACTAAGCGGAATAATTTCTGCAGATTATCCAATCCCGGTTTCAAAAGAAAAACAAGCAAACTTGAATGTGCTCCTTATAACTATTGATACTATAAGACCGGATAGACTAAGCTGCTACAGCAAGAAATATTTACAGACTCCTCATATAGAAACGTTAGCTTCAAAAGGCGCACTCTTTAAAAGAGCTTTTGCTCATAATCCAACGACTCTTCCTTCTCATACAAATATCTTATTAGGAACCACTCCTCTTTATCATGGGATTCATGACAATTCAAATTTCATCGTCGCTCAAGATTTTCTTACTTTAGCCGAATATTTAAAAAGCGAAGCGTATTCCACCGGAGCTTTTGTAGGTGCCTTTCCTCTTGATTCTCGCTTTGGTTTAACTCAGGGATTTGACGTTTATGATGACTCTTATCCTTCCAAATCTTCAAATGCGTTTGCCTACACAGAAAGAATTGCTGAGAAAGTTGTTCATGAAGCTCTAACCTGGATGAAGAAACAAAATTCTCCATGGTTTTCCTGGATTCATGTCTGGGATCCTCACGCGCCCTACATGCCCCCTGAACCTTTTAAAAGCAAATTCAAGGATGAACCTTATTCAGGAGAAGTCGCTTATGTTGATTATGAATTAGGAAAATTGTTTGATTATTTAGAAAAAAATAATCTTATGGAAAATACGTTGATCATATTAACCGGAGACCACGGAGAATCTCTGGGTGACCACGGTGAATTAACACATGGCTATTTTGCTTATAACAGCACTCTCTGGATTCCTTTAATCATAGTGGGACCAGGGGTGAATTCTGGTCGAATCGATCAGTATGTAAGCCATATTGATATATTTCCGACTGTGTGCGATTTTCTGAGTATAGAAAAACCTCCTTTCCTTCAAGGATATTCCCTGCTGCCTTTGATTAAAGGACAGAAAATAAAGAAAAGGGCCATTTATTTTGAATCATTGGAGGCCTATTACAATAGTGGCTGGGCATCTCTTAAAGGATTCATAGAAGAGAAGAAAAAATTTATAGACTCCCCTATTCCTGAATTTTACAGCCTTGAAGATGACTTTGATGAAAAGATAAATCTTGTCCAGAGGACTAATTTGGAGAAATATCAGAAAAAGCTAAAAAAAATGGAAGAAGAATTTTCTTTTCCTCTTAAAGGCCATACCGTTCAAAAAATTGATCGAGAAGCTCAAGAGAAACTGAGAAGTTTAGGATACCTTGCCTCTCCGATGCCTCAGCTAAAAAAGAACTTCAGACCAGAATATGATTTAAAAACCCTTCTCCCTTTTCAGAAAAAACTGACCAGAGCGATTATGTTTTATGATGAGGGCAGAATTGAGCAAAGCATCAAATTATTGAATGAAATTACCCAGGAGAGAAAAGACTTTGCTGCCGCCTATACTCATCTTTCTCACATATATAGAAATCAAGGGCGGATAGAGAAAGCTATCCATGTAATGGATGAAGGATTTAGTAATAATCCGGACAACTATACAATCATTGCAACCTACGGTATTCTTTTGATTGAAGAGGGGAATGTGGATAAAGGTATTGCGGTTCTCCAACGAGGACTAGCATTATTAGACTTTAATCCTGAACTGTGGAATTATTTAGGGGTTGCTTATTGGAAAAAAGGGAATTATCAAAAAGCTCTTGAGCATTACAGGAAAGCCCTTTCCCTGGATAATAACGATTCTCTAATTTTTAATAACTTAGGTACGCTTTACCTCTCGATTTTTATCCGCAATAAAAAACTAGATGCTCATTCTCAATCAGTTGAATATTTTAAAAAAGCTATCGAGCTCGACCCCGATTTGGCTTCAGCATATAATGGACTAGGTGGGGCATATAAAATAATAGGAAAAATCGATGATGCCATATCCAGTTGGGAAAAGTCATTAAAATTGAACCCAAATTATGATTTTCCTGTTTATAACTTAGGAATGGCTTATTATGAAAAAGGGTATAAGGCTCAAGCCCTCAAGTATTTCAAGAAATACCTTTCACTAAAAGCTGATATCATTTCTCCTGAAGAAAAGAAAAAAATAGAAGACCTTATCCAAAAGTGCAAATTATAAAAAATTGTTCTTTTATTTTTTCAGGATATAAAAATCCCTTTTGTTTTGGTCTTTTTTAACGAGTCGGAAATCAATAATCTTATACTTTTTCTCGAATAGAGTCTTGAAAGCCTGCCTTGCTTTCATCCTCCATTCAAGGGGTATATTCCTGACTTTGCGCTCAGTGACGTCTGTCTCGCGGAGCATGAAATAAAAATCAACTGGAATTTCGACTAGAAGTAACTCATGGTCTAAATCCAGGTTTAAGTTCTTGACCACTTCAAGCTTTAAGGCTCCGCTCCGGCCTTTTATTTCTTCGATGCCAGCCTCAAGTGCAATATACCCTGAGTCAACCAAGTGCTCTAAATCGTATTCAGGCCTTTGAATATCTTTCTTTAGATCCCAGGAGACAAGAAATCTGTCGCAGGGAACATCTACTCTATTCAGGAATCCGCCAAAGTCTCCGTAGCAAGCATCCCTATATCCAACCACATCCATCCCGAAGTGATGGATATTCCGGTAGGCATTGATTCCTGATAAAGGATCATAGGTGCAGGTAACTGTATAAATCCCGAATACATCCATCAACATATCTTTCTGACACTGCTTTATTAAAACACCGAGACCAAAGTGCTGAAAGTCTGGCTTGACACCAGTATACTGAGAATAAAATTGAAGATTATCAGGGTCTCTGAAGGCAATCTTTTTATCTTTTATACCGACAAACCCGTAAGAAAAACCGATTAGATGATCCCCATCTTGCTTAAAAACTCCTTTTCTCTCTTCCTCATAGACTGCTATAAATAAGCTACTTCCGTCATACAGAAAATTCTCGCACATCATGTTTCGTTCGCCAGGTAATGTATCGTTCGGTTCGCCCCAAATCTCATTCCTCAGATCTTCATACTTTTTGTAGTCGCGGTAGTCTTTGGAATCCTCCACTTTAAATAAAAAATCCTTCCCTTTAATGGTGTGAATTTTTTCAAATTCTTTCATTTTTAACAAAGCCAGCTTCTGAAATTAAGATTATCATGATTTTATCCAAACGCTCTTTCCATTGCAAATACCTTTGGGGTCAGGTCTTGTTTTTTGCTTTTTGGGGGAAACAAAAAGGGGACAGGCTACTTTTTTCTGATAGTAATAAGATTTTTTCTAGAAATGGGGCCTGGCCCCTTTTTTATATTTGAATTCCGTTTTTTTTTAGTATATGGTAATTATCCTTATCTGAGCATATCTATCTGAATAAACTATACACTGCCTTACAGGAGAGACATAATGAGAGCCTTCACAAAAATTATCTTCATGGTTTTTGCCCTCCTAATTCCCATGCTTCTTCAAGCAGCAGAGTTTCAAGTTAAAGTCATAAAAAGCGAGGATGACCTACCTGAAAAACTCTGCAGCCACTGGGAAAAGGGAGATTTTCTTGTCTTTAACGGAAAAAACCTGGCCTTAATAGGCGGGACCAAGAGGCGTTTGAAAGACCAGACTAACTATCCAACAGGCGACGCCATGGGCAGCATCATAAGTTTTGTCCCTGCCGGGAAAAAAATTGCGAGCAACTTGAATATCGGATCACCGCTCATCAAGATAAAGATAAAAAGGCAATATATAACTTACAGCTCGATTAAACGTTTAAAAGAAAGCGGCAAAAAAGATACTCTTGCTTTTGAAGCCGCAGCTCTTTATGAAGGGAAAAAAGGAGAACAAGCCCGGATTAGGACTCTTTACCATTTTTCCGCTCTCGAAGGAAGAATTGATATCACTTCAACCATAACTAACACAGGAAAGAAAAAGTTCGAAGACATGGACTATGATCTTTATGGTTATCCATTTCATGAGTACTACTTCAGCCCCTTTGACAGAGAGGACCATCCCGACTTAAGGTTCAGAGTTTACCAGAAAAAAGGGCATTATTTAGCCTGGCTTAACATGAATCCTCTCACAGAGGAAGAAAAGCTTCTTGAAGATGAAAAAAGATCTATTCCCTTGCCAGGAACTTTAGCGCCCAAAGAAGTATTTGAAGTTCGTTACATTCTGCTGGTGGATACACAACATGAGAATCTACTCCAGAAAATTTATAAAATTTTTAACGTTGACCAAGGAGAAGCGCTCATTCATTTTGAGGATTTCAGTGGCGGGTCCATGGAAGTCGTTGTCAAAGATGCTTTTTCCTCTTCTACATTTTTCCGCTCCTTTCTGGAAAATCCCGTTTCCATAAAAATTCCCCTCCCCAAGGGAGTCTATAGGGCGAGAGCAAATTTCTTCCCGGCTGTCTGCGAAGAACCCCTAGTTGTAGGGCTGAAAGATGGAGGCTCGTGCGTTCTCAAAAATCCCGCGCAAGGGAAGGTGAAAGTAAGGATCACGGACAGAAAAGGAGAATTTGTGCCGGGCAAGGTCACTTTTATCGGTCTTTCCCCGACTAAAACTCCATATTTTAAACCCGATAATCCAATAGAAAGCGGAAGAGACTGGGAAACTTTCAAAAATTCCTGTTATCCTCAAAAAGAAGGAGAAGAAGTGAAATTGCCGACAGGAACCTATCTTATCTCTGCTTCAAGAGGACCGGAATATTCCATGGACAAAAAAGTAGTTGAGATATTGAAGGATGAACAGCAAGAATCTACCTTTCTCATAGACAGAGTATTGAAGACTCCAAATCTCATCTCAATCGACCCCCACATGCACACCCTTAACTCAGACGGCAGAGTGTGCGTTACTGAGAGAATAAAATCAGTCGTAGCCGAAGGAGTCGATGTCGCTGTGGCCACTGACCACAATTACATCACTAATTATCTTCCAACGCTTAAAAGCCTTGGCTTGAACAAATATTTAGCAGTAATCCATGGAGAGGAGGTAAGCACCAGGGGAGTAATTCACTATAACACCTATCCTTTAAAATACAGACCTGATGAGGAAAACAACGGAGCAATCTACCCAATCGCTGAGGGACCCTCCCGCCTCTTTAAAGTAAGCCGGGAAAAAAATCCTGAAGCCATACTTCAAGTGAATCACCCAAGATATGAGTCCCGAAGTAATATAGGTTATTTCGACAATTATCAACTTGACCCAGAATCCGCAGCATTTGCTCTAGAGAACTTCGATATATCCTTTGATGTACTGGAAATATTGAATGAGCCTTATTTACACCCCACAAATTCTGTTGCTATCCAAGATTGGCTTAATCTTCTGAACCGGGGTTACTATTTCCCTCTTATGGCTTCTTCTGATGTACATTCAATAGACAGAGAAGAGCCAGGCTACTGCAGAACTTATGTCATGTATGAGGGAGAAGAAGGTGATAACCTGAACTGGAAAGCCGTTGCTCTCGCCATAAAGAAAGGACGCTCCTTTGGAAGCACTGGCCCTATAGTTGATTTTAGAGTAAACGACAAATACACCTCGGGGGATTCCTTTACATCCTCGAGCGGAAAAGCTGAGGTCTGGATTAGAGTTCAAAGCGCACCCTGGGTAGCAGTGGATGAAGTGAGATTGATTGTGAACGGCGAAAGAAAATTTACCTTCCCGGTTAAAGCTGCAAAAGAGGAAATTCTGAAATTCACAAAACAAATTAGTTTGAACCTGAACAGGGACTCCTACATGATTGTGGAGGTTTATAGCAAGAGGTCACTCTATCCTGTACATCAGCGATACTCCAGAACAGGACTCATAAAGGATGCGATCCTCCCCTACGCCATAACAAACCCGGTGTTTATCGATGTCGACGGAAACGGGAAGTTTGATCCTCCTCAGCCAGGAAAAATCAAGCTCATCTCCGAGATCCCAGATAAAAAAATGAAGCGTTATGAATAAGGGGAGTACATAATCAAAAATGAATTAAAAAATCCATAAACATCATCATTAGGAAAGGATAACACGATAATCCTCAGTTGAGTGCTAAAGTCATTTTTCCTCTACACAATTGAATGAAAAACAATAATAATCTTTCAAGCCCTTCTCCAGCAAAGCCAGGCGAAATTCGTCCTAAAGTTAAGACATTATTATTTGCTCTCCAGATTATTGTAGTTGCTGCTCTTCTTATAGTCTGGCTAAGTTCAGAATCAATTCAGAAGAGCAAAAATTTGTGGGTTCTCTTCATCTATAGTTTTCCTTCTCAATTTTTGATTCCAATTGTCCCTCACGAACCTGTTCTGCTTTATTTTGGCAAGTTTTATCCTCCTTTAACGGTTGCCTTGGTAGACATAGCTGGTACTTTGCTTACTGAAGCCCTCAACTATTCAGTATTCAAGTATATAATTGATACAAACTTTTTCCAGAAATTGCGCCACAGAAAAACTGTTACCAAAGTAGTTGACTTATTCAACCGAGCTCCTTTCGTGGCTCTTTTAGTGGCAGGGTTTACTCCCGTGCCATTCTATCCTTTCCGCTTCTTGGTTGTTATCGCGCATTACCCCATCTGGAGATACCTTCTGGCCGTCTTTCTCTCAAGAACTCCTAGGTTTTACGTGCTTGCCCTTATAGGCGCCGCAATCAAGATTCCAGATTATTTGATAATCGCAATATTTATAATGCTTATCGCCTCGGCTAATATTCCTCTTTTGAGGAAATTTTTAAAAAAAAGACAAAGAAACAAAACATATGCCTTATAAGGCTTTGGTTACCGGAGCAACTGGTTTTATCGGGAGTCATCTGGCTCAAAGTCTGGTTGAGAAAAATTGGGATGTGACCTGTCTTATAAGGTCCAAAAGCAGGACCGATTTTCTCCAAAAACTCCCTGTTCGTTTCGTCGAAGGCTCTGCGAACAATATAGGGAGTTTGGAAAAGGCTGTTAAAGGCCAGGATTATGTGTTCCATCTGGCAGGGCGAATTCGACCCACCAGCCGCGTTGATTATGATATTGCCAATTATCAATTGACCAAGAATCTAGCTCAAGCATGCCTCAGGGAAAATCGGACCCTCAAACGTTTTATCTACGTCTCTTCCATATCCGCAGCCGGTCCCTCTCTTCAAAATTCATACTCTGATGAAAACCAGACTCCCTCTCCGGTTTCAGAGTACGGCCGAACCAAACTAAAAGGCGAAGAAGCCGTTTGTGAGGTATGGAATCATGTCCCGGCCACGATTATTCGCCCTCCTAATGTTTATGGTCCAAGGCAGCAGGAAACTGAACAGCTTATAAAACTTATCAGTAAAAGGATTGTCCCCCTTCTTAAAAGAAGAAAAGAAACAACCAGCCTCATTTACATCAAAGACCTTATCCAAGGCATAGTAAAGGCAGCTCTATCACCAAAAACTAAAAGCCAGGTCTATTACTTAACAGACGGAAAAGGATATTCCTGGCGAAAAATTATCCTCACCGTAAAAAAGGTCGTTTTAGGAGAGTCCTTCTTTTTTCCTCTTCCCGAGGGATTAATTTATATAGCAGCTTGGCTCGTTGATATGCTCAAGAAGACAGGGCTTATAAAATCCTATTTCGGCAGAAAGCTCTGGCGCGCCATGACACAAACTCCTTGGCTTTTCTCTTCATCCAAAGCAGAGAAAGATTTCGGCTTCCGCGCCAGATACAGCCTGGAAAATGGAATAAAAGAAACGGTGAACCATATTCTGTAGGGGTTTGATTCATCAAACCCAAATTGATTGTAGGGATTTGACTTATTGAAGGGGTTTGATTCATCAAACCCACATTATGAATATACACAAATGATTGATTTACATTCTGTAGGGGTTTGATTCATCAAACCCAACTTATGAGGTAAAAATAATCCCGTATAAGCTAAAATATACCAATAACTCGATTAGTTTTTGACTTAAACATATCGAGATGCTATAAGTTCAAAGTCAGGTTGAGAATGAACGAAAACACTTTTTCCCAACAAAAAATTTCCTGTATAGTCAACCCGCAAGCAGCAAACAAAAAGTGGCAGAGAAGAAAGAGGCTTAAAGGCTATCTCCAGAAAAGCCTAGCTTGTCAAATCATCGATTTTCAAGGAAGCAAAGAAGAAACCATTGAAATAGCCAGAAAGCAAAGCTTGACTCAAAAAATCATAGTGGCTGTGGGTGGAGATGGGACAGTTGCCGATGTCATCCAAGGAATCATTGATGCCCGAAGAGAGAAGGATATTACCTTGGGAATCGTCCCCTTTGGAAGCGGTAACGCTTTCCGCAAGTCCCTGGGCATTCCTAAGAATATAAAAAAGGCCATAAAACTCCTAAAAGAAGGAGAACCGAGAGAGATCGATCTAATTGATATCGAAGGAACGGTGACCGGGATTGCCAGTGTTGGAGCAACAGCTAAAGTCACCCAGGAAAAACTTCAACATAATATTCAAGGATTCTTAGGCCATATTTTAGCCTCAAGGATCATGCCCTCCTTACCCAAAACAGAACAGCAAATAGAGCTTTTTGATGGTATTACAGATGATGGAGAGCATTTTGATAAAAAAGTATTAAACATTAGCCTTTATGAGTGTGTGGTAGGGAAAACAACATATTTTGGTTATAGCTGGAAAGTTGCTCCCAGAGCCAAGATCGACGACGGATTTCTCGATGTCACTCTGTATGAAACAAGTGGATTAAAATACTTATTATTTTTTCCTCTCATCTATTTCGGGCTCTATCAAAAAACCCAGAAACACTTTAAAGCAAAAAAGATGATAATTCGGGGCAAAGACCTTCCTGTCCAGTACAACGGTGAATTTCTGGGGATGAAAGATAAGTTTGAATTCAGAGTTCTTCCTCGAGCTCTGAAAATAATCGGGGCAAGAGTTGTAGGGGCTTGATTTATCAAGCCCACGTTTTTATATATGGATTAGATAAATCAGATCAACATAATTCAAGGTGGGTTTGATGAATCAAACCCCTACACAAGATAAATCAAAATGCCTGCAATTTATTCTTGATCTTCATAAGGTGGGTTTGATGAATCAAACC
>WVZK01000183.1 GCA_011772475.1 Candidatus Aminicenantota bacterium
GCGTGCGGAAGTGGCGGAATTGGTAGACGCGTAAGCCTCAGGAGTTTATGGTCTTTTAGACCGTGTGGGTTCGAGTCCCACCTTCCGCACCAATTCAACGAAAAGAGAGAGTTCCGACCCGGCCATAATTAATATAAATGGACATATGCCCTCCAAAAAGGAAATCCTCCTCATAAATCCCTGGATTTATGATTTTACTGCTTATGATTTCTGGCTGAAGCCTTTGGGTCTTCTTTATATCGCTGCAATACTTAAGAAGCATACGAATTTTCGGCTGCACTTTATAGACTGTTTAGACCGCTATCATCCCCTTTTGGATAGAAAACTAAAGACAAAACCTGACGGACGAGGTGCTTTTGTAAAAGAAAAAGTGGCAAAGCCTTCTGTCTTGAAGGATATTCCGCGGAAATACTCCCGTTATGGAATTCCCCACGAGCTTTTTTTCCATGAGCTAGAGCATCTCCCTTCTCCTGACCTTGTTCTCATAACCTGCACCATGACCTACTGGTATCCAGGAGTTCAACTTGTAGTGGAACTCGTCCGGAAAAGATTTGGCCGAGTTCCCGTTATTTTAGGGGGAGTATACTCTACGCTGATGCCAGAGCATGCAAAGAGTTCTTGTGAAGTAGATCTCGCTTTTCAAGGGCCCGGGGAGAAGAAGATACTGCCTCTTCTGAGGGAAGTTTTAGGGGATAATTCCTGCTCAGAACATCAGTTTGAAACCCTTGATGAAGTTCCGTGGCCTGCTTTTGAGCTTTTAAGGAATAAAGAAACCCTTCCTGTTCTAACATCGAGAGGCTGCCCTTTTAAATGTACTTTTTGTGCTGTCCCTATAATTTGTGAAAATTCCGAGCAAAGAATGACTTCTTCTGTGGTTTCTGAGTTAGAATACAACTACCTGAAGCATAAAACCCGAAACGTTGCTTTTTATGATGATACTCTTCTTTTCAAAAAAAAACGTCATGTTTTTCCTTTTTTGAAGGAAATCATCAGGAGAAATCTTCCTCTTGTTTTTCACACACCCAACGGCCTTCATGTGAAAGAAATTGACTCTGAGACGGCTTCTCTTTTTAAAGAAGCAAACTTTCAGTCCCTCTTCCTCAGCCAGGAATCACTCGATAAAAATGTGCTGAAGAAAGCATGTCCGAAAGTTTCAGAGGTTGACTTAAGAAAGGCTTTGGACTGTTTAGAGAAAGCAGGTTACAGCCGACGAGAAATAAATGTTTATCTCATAGTAGGGCTGCCGGGGCAGGATATTTCTGGCATAAGAGAGAGCGTCCTTCACGTCCGCCGGCTAGGTGCGAGACCCAGGTTGACTTATTTTTCTCCTATCCCTGGCACTGAAGAATGGCAGTATCTTGTTAAGAATGGATATTTAGCCCGTGATGCTGATCCCCTCCTCCATAATAAAATGACATTTCCCTATCTTGGCTGGAGTGTTTCACCGCGGGATTTTAAATCCCTAAAAGAGCTTGCGGATAAGCCTCTTGTTGCTTGAGGCGCAAAAATGAGGTTACTAACAAGAGAAAAGAACGACAACATATACAGTGTTCGCCAAAATAGAGAGAAGCACGCAGCAAGGGTATAGATCAGAAGTTGATAGAAGGATAGAAATAGAGATGGGATCGGAAACAGAGAAAAAATCAGAAACAGAAAGAAAGTCAGAAGCGAAGATTCAGGCCTATTCTAAGCGTCCTCGTTCCAGATAGAGATGTAATTTTTTTGTAGTTTTCGCTCAGAACTCGGGTGCCCTGAGTTGTATTTTCATCGTCTGGAAACCAGAAGCCGCCGTCGTTTTGAGAAACGAAACTGCTCTTTTTTCCCAAGGCATTTAAAATATCGAGGTAGACACTTATCTTTCCAGAACTACCAAACCTAAACTCTTTTTCAATTCTTAGATCAAGGTTAGTGTGGGGTTCAGTTCTTCTCTCCCCTGGCTTTTCAAGTAAAACCGCTGCTGGCTCGCTCGAAGCATTATTACTCTGAACCCAGGAATCAGGAGCAACAATTGTAACGCTTCTGGTCAACGGAGTGCCGCTCATGTAGTTGTAATAGAAGCTGGCGAAAATGTTGTAGGGAAGTTCATAAGTTCCCATAAGCTTCAGGACTAAAGGTCTGTCCAAATCGAGCCTCGAATCTTCTGGAAGGTTAACCAGTAAAAAATTAGGATTGTCTGCTGCTCTTGAAAATCCCGAGCTAGCATCGTAATTTAAGCCTATATTCCCCGTCGTTTTGCTGATTACCAAAGCCCCGTTTAATTGCAGATTGTTTAACATTCTTTTCTTGAATGCTACCTCTAAGGCTTGGTACTTTCTGTTTAACTCAGGAACATTTTTCAGCTGATAGAAGAGAACAGGCGAGTTCGTAGACCGGTAATATGCGCTGACTTGAGTATCGGGAAAATCATCAACTTCGGGGACAATAGTTTCAAAAGGTATCCACCAACCTTGCGTATCCTGGGAGATTGTGTACCAATCTTTATCAGAATCAGGGTCGTAGAGAACATTTTCAATAATGTTTCGTTTGGTTTTATGGATATAATTTATTCTGATAGAAAAATCTTTGAACAGCTCTTGGTAAAGACCGATAGTAAATTCTTCTGTATAAGGAGATTTTATATCTGGAGCTACCCTTTTTTTATAGTCCTCTTCGCTGTATGACCGCAAGTCTTCAGGATATAGAGTATAGGTGTCGTCCACATCTACTATGCCATCCATATTCTCGTCGAACCAGAAGTATTGTTGAGAGCGGTGAGCATCAAGAGGATTAAGAGGTTTGAGGTAGTCTAGCATCAGATATTCAGAGTAGCGAGAAAAGGAAGCTTTGAAGATATATTTTCCATTTCCCAAGATGTCAACGCTCAAGCCAAAGCGCGGCGACAAGGCATTCCAGACCACTATATTTCGCCATTCAGGAACTAGATTTGTGTCATAAGGATTTATCCCATAGATTGGTTCGATTAATTCTTCGCCAATTTTTAAGGAAACAGGATTTCCGCTTTCTCCTTTCTGTAATGAAAGGAGTTTGGCACTACTGCGGTCGAATCTTAGACCTAAAAACAAGGTCAATCTTCCGCCAAAAGAGATTGAATCCTGAGCAAAAAGGCTTAGCCTTGAAAGTTCGTTCTGGCTTGTTCCCGATTCTTCTTTTCCTGCAATAGAGAAAGAAACTTTTCCTTTATCGACTGGATTACCTGTTACCGGCGATATAGCCTGGCCGAAATAATTGGGGTCAAAATAATAACGATTTCCGTAAAAGTAGTGTTGCATCAAGTTATCTTTTTTCCACGTTGTCCATTTTCCGGAAGCAAATTCGTACTCTGCTCCTGCCTTGAACTCGTGATTGCCTAAAAAGCTATCTTGAATCCGAGTTAGATATCCCCCTACCTGGAATCTTTCTTTCATTTGAGATTCGTTAAATCCCGCACTTCCCCAGGAATGGCCTGTTCCCTCATTGAAATATTGAGGATTGTCTCTCCCTTTTTCATTCAGCCTCAGAGGAAGGATGTGTTGACTGTAGCCTGCTTTTATGTCTCCAAAAGTATTCTGATCAAACATGTAGTTTAGGGATCCCGATGCAGTGAAGTTTTTTTCAAGGCCCAGGATTCGCGTGGCTTCTTCTGGTAAATTCCAGCTTACAGGAGATTCAAACACTGATCGGTTGCGATCAAAATAGTTAAACCATCCAGTTACCTTAAGCTCGGGAATAAACTGGCTGGTCAGTTTGAAAAATGTTATTCTTTCGTCCCCATTCCAGTTGAATCTTTGGTGGCTGTTACCTTGAGGATCAGTCCAGGGAATAAAGGCGGTAGTTCGAGATTGAGAGATAAAACGTGCATTCGTGAAAAACCAGAGTCTGTCTTCTACTAGTGGACCTCCTAAGGAGAAAGAAAAATCTGCCAAAGATTTATCCAGCGGTGGAGGAGCAGCTCCTGTCTCGCTTATTTCCTCATACGACCTCAAGGTGCTTGCAAATTTTTCATCTGCGTAATAAAGATTGATGTCTCCTAGGAATTTATTTCCGCCTGATTTGGTGACAACGTTTATGTATCCTCCGTCGCCGAATCTAACTTGTGCGGGATGGGCAGCAGTTTCTAATTCAACTTCTGCGATAGTATCAAAACTCGTATTGCTGATGAGATGCGTTCCTGAAGGGTCGTTCATTATCATGCCATCAAGGGTATAGATATTGGCTCGGACAGTGGAGCCGTGAACGCTTGACGTTTTTTGATAGGGCACGCTATATTGAGTTACACCAGAAGCAGAGTTGATAATCTCATGGAGGTCTCTAGCGAAAGGAATATTATTCAATAGGTTTCTTTCTATGTTTACTGAAATTTTTGTCGATTCTTCATCTAAGGTTGGAGAAGGAATTTCGCTTGTGATTTCTTCCTCGATCAGAGTCGCCTCCATGGTTATATCGAGATTTATTGTCTTTCCGACCTTGACGATGATATCTTCTACGATTACTGTTTTAAATTCGGGCTTTTCTGCCATTATTTTGTAGACACCAGGAGGAAGGCCAGGGAATCTGATGGCACCTTCTTTTGAAGAGAGATAAGTTCGAATGCCTTGCATGGCGGGTGAAGAAACATAGATGAAGGCGTCCGGCATCGGATTTCCCTCATTGTCTGTTATCCTCCCTTTGATCGAGCCTGTTTGTCCTTGAGCAAAAGCTGTGGAGGCTATTCCTATCGAGAAAGAGAGAATCAATAGAAATATGAGCATTTTCTTTCCCACTTTGTATCTCCTTTTTTTACCTATCCTATTAAACGGGATTTTTGTTCAATTTGTTACATGGAATATTTTTTTCTTTTTATTGATTCTTTAAAATAGTAGACTATAGAGTAAGAGTCAAGATACTTAGAAATAGAAAAACAGCAAAAATTAGGATGAATTGAGCTAAACGCAGAATGTATATGACCTATAGCCCATATGAATAGGCTTGATTAATCGTAGGGGCTTGATTTATCAACCCCACACTTTGGAAAAGATATTTTTTAGTTAGGGATTTGATTTATCAACCCCACATTGTTGCAGAAAGGATTTTTCCTTCTATCACGGAAAAAGAAATGCATGTTTCGATTGAAGATATTTTGGCATAAAAATTGCAGAAAGGTTTTTATATGAATTCTATTATTATGTCTTGAATTAATTTGCGGTTCACCTTAACTTAATAGGTGGAGAAGATACATATATTAAAAGATAATAGAGGAGCACAGAGGTGAAAAAGAAATTATCCTTTTCTCTCCTTATAATAATAACTGCTTTTTTCCTTTACGGAGGTAAAAAGAAAGAAACTCTCAAAATTCCTCCCAAATATCAAAAATGGCTAGAAGAGGAAGTCGTTTATATCATCGCCCCGATCGAGAGGGATGTTTTTCTTCAGCTTAAGACAGATAGAGAAAGAGACCTTTTCCTAGAAGCTTTTTGGAAGCACAGAGATCCTACTCCAGGCACACCGACAAATGAATTCAAACAGGAACACTATCGCCGTATAAATTATGCTAATCATTTTTTTGGAAGGGGGATACCTAAGCCAGGCTGGAGAACTGACAGGGGGAGGGTTTACATCATTCTGGGTGAACCCAATGATATACAAAGGTTTGAGGGAAAGACTACGGTTTACCCTACTGCAATATGGTTCTATCAAGGCCTTACAAAGCTTGGTCTTCCTCCGGGCTTTCATGTTGTTTTTTACCAAGAAGGAAGCTTTGGAGAGTTCAGAATTTACAGCCCTCTCAAAGATGGCCCCCAGGCCTTGATGACATCTTATTGGGGAGACCCCACAGATTATTTGATGGCCTATAATGAGCTGAGGGAGTTTGAGCCAGAGTTGGCCCAGGTCTCTTTGTCTCTTATCCCCGGAGAAGGCGGCGCTGCTGCTATAGGCCGGCCCTCTCTGTCTTCGGATTTATTGCTACAGAGAGTAGATACAGCTGCTATTAGGCAAATAGAGGAGAAATATGCCAAAAAATTTCTCGAATACAAAGATATAGTGGAAGTGGAGTATACGGCCAACTATATCGATAGTGATTCTCTAGTCAAAGTGATTAAAGACCGCTCAGGATATTACTTTGTTCACTATGCTATTGAGCCAGAAAAGCTTTCTGTGGGCCAATACCAGAATAAATATTACGCCAACCTGAAACTTAACGGCACTGTTTCGAACCTGGAAGGGAAAAACATTTATCAATTTGAAAAAAACATTGCTCTTGATTTTGATGAGGAAAGAATGAAGAGCATAAGACGCCAGCCTTTGCTTATTCAGGATATGTTCCCTCTTATCCCTGGGAATTACAAGCTTTCCATCCTGCTTAAGAATGAAACATCCAAAGAATTTACTTCGCTGGAGAGAGACCTGGTCATTCCGCACGATGAGGAAGCCTTGCAGATGACATCGCTCATTTTAGGCTACCGAATTAAAAAAAGCACACCGCAGTATAACAGGTTGCGGCCGTTTCAAGCAGGAGAAAACCAGGTTTACTTTCAGGCGAATAGAGTTTTTCTCAAGAATGGCAATTTGATCATAATCTTTCAGATTCATGGTCTGAGTGGGGAATTAAGAGAGAAAGGAGAGGTTGAATTTGTGTTCCTTAAAGGCGGAGAAGAATTTCTTTCTAAAAAGGTGATAGTAGCAGAATACCAAGATTTGCCAAATATTCTAGAACAGTTTGATCTTAGCCAATTCCCGCCAGCTCACTACAGGGTTGAAGTTGCTTTCTTAGTGGATGGCCAGGAGGTCCTATTTGATCGCGAAGAGTTTGATATAACACATCTTGAAGCCATAGCTCGACCTTGGGTTTATTCCAAAATCTCGACTGATACACAAGATCCTCTCCATTTTTATTTGATCGGAACCCAGCTTTTCAACAGCGGCAAAATAGAAGAAGCCCGAGTCAATCTGGAGAAAGCGTTTCAGAAAAAGCCAGATTCGGTTGATTTTGCTTTAAACTTGGCCCGGACTTACATGGTCTCGAACGAATACAAAAAAGCTGAAGATGTACTGCTTCCTTTTATAGACCAACCCCAGCCGCCAAAATACGAGGTGTTTTTCATGATTGGCAAAGCCTACCAGAGTTTGGGAGAATTGAGCAAAGCAATCGAGATCTTAGATAAAGCCATCTCTCATTATGGAATAAATATCAATTTATTAAATACCATAGGCGAGTGCTATTTCCAATTGGGTGAGCCAGAAGCTGCCCTGGTAGCTTGGGAAAAATCCCTGGAAATAAACCAGAATCAGCCTCAAATCAAGAAGAATGTTGAGGCTTTAAAGGAGAAAAAATGAGCCATTCTTTAGACTTAGAAAAAAAATCCAAAACAATCCCCTTGACCCTTTGTTTAATGCTCCTGTCCAGTTCCGTCGTTGTTTTCTTTTCTTCATCCTGTCGCCTTTATAATTTAGAGCGCAAGTTAGATCCTGTATATGCTGATTTTATCTCCAAGGTCAGGTATATCATTACCAAAAAGGAGAGAAAAATTTTCCTCGAGCTTCCCGCCTCAGAAAAGGAACAGTTCATAGAAGAATTCTGGGAGCGTCGTGACCCTGATCCTGATACCGAAGAGAACGAGTTCAAAATGGAGTATTTCGACCGTATAGAAAAAGCAACTGAACTTTTTATTAGCGAGGCAAAGCCAGGATGGTTGACAGACAGAGGAAGAATCTACATCCTTTTCGGTGCGCCCACAGATAGAATAAGATATCCTATGGGTGGAGACCCCTACAGCCGCTGCCGGGAGGTCTGGTACTACGGAGCTTTCCCGGTCGTCTTTGTTGATCGAACATGTACGGGGATTTATGCGCTGGTTACTTACGACCTTTCAAATATTCGTGAACTTAACCTGATGTATATGCATGAACTCACCAAAGCTCAGGCAAGGGCGCAGCAAACGTTTGGAAAGGAGAAGAGATTTTTTGATTTCAAATGGAGGGTGAAGAAAGATGTTGTCGAAGCCGATAGAGTCGAAGGCACAATCACCATAGAGATACCCTTTGGAAATATCTGGTATAAGTCTGAAGATGATATGCTGAAGACCGTGCTTGATGTCCGCTTGGAGTTGAGGGATTCTGATGGTGACGTCATCTGGGAACATGAAGAGGCCTTCGAGGTTGCAATTAAAGAAGACGAGCTTAAAGATAAACAAAAGAAAATGTACGAAATGGAAATCCCTATAGTTCTGGAGAAAGACTTAGAGAAGCTTCGTGAGGGCAAAAACTTGCTTCGTGCTCTAATCACAAACAGAACAGGTGGAGAGGAGCTGAGAAAAGTCATGGAATTCCGCTTATAGCCTTGAGTTAAGATCGCATCAATTTTTTTTATTTTTTGTTTATTTATGCTTTGACTATAAAAAGCGTAAAAAGCAAAGGAGAAGCGGGGAACATATTTTTTTCCCTGATTAGAGACGGAATCATGGCAAAAAAGGGGCATAATAATAAAAGTAATAAAAATATAATTTAAAGGAGGAAGGAGTTGAAGAAACCTTTGGCTTTATTCATGGGATTCGTTTTATTGGCATTTTGCCTCGTTCTTGGTTCAAACTTTGCTCAGGAGATGTACCTGGAGGAGAACAGGGCCTGTAATCATCTCGAAAAGGGCGAGGTAGACGAAGCAATTCTTCTACTAAAAAGAAAGCTCAGGAGGTATCCCAACAACTTTGACTGCCATCTCTATCTGGGTTTGGCCTATTATCTCCAGGGAGATTTTGAAACGTCCATGAAGACGCTGAATAAAGTTGAGTTTGAAACAGAAAGATTAGGAAAAGCGAAGGCTACTCTGCAGGCAGGCAAGAGGATGGATGAGTTTAGTACTGAAGATGCTTATCTTGCCCAGAGCGGGGGATTGGTGTTCACCAAAGGAAGAAGAGGAGTTATGAAATTTGCGCTGGGAATGCTATACAGGAAAAAAGAGAATTTCAACAATGCCAGCACGAGGTTTAGTGAAGCATTAAAATATAAGTACCCAGAGATAGAAGCTAGAAAACAGCTCTTAGTTGTGCATTGCCGCCTTAAAGAATATAAGAAAGCAAGAAAACAGTTTGATAAGATAATTAAAGCTGGTGAGATAAGCGATGAATTGCGCTTCCTGGAAGGCTTTGTCGGTAATTATCTCAAGGATGAGGCCAAAGCTATCGAAAATTTTTCTAAAACCTCGGAGGTATTTCCTGAAGCGAAACGGAATTTAGCAACAGTTTATTATAACCAGGGGAAATATGATAAATCTCTTGTGATCTGGGAGAGTATTTTAGAAGAGCAGCCTGAGGACAGGGGAGCCCTCCTGAGTGCGGCAAGAGCCCATTTTCACGTTGGGCAGAAGGAAAAAGCCCAGGAATACTTCGACAAGATGAGGCTGACTATGAAGGTGGAAAAATATTCCCCAAAAAAATTGCCCCTCATTCTCGTTGACTTTTATCAAGAAGTTCAATTTGATTTCCAATGCAAAGTCTCGGATTGATTTATCCAGTCTTGCTGATTATAAAGTCTGGCTGATTACGCAATTCAAGCTCTTCTGTCTTGAATTTTAGTAAAATTTAAAATAGAATAACGTCTCCGAGGATTCGCGGAAAATCATTGCAAAATATTAAGCAAAAAAGTTTAATAACTAAGGGAGCACGGTTGTATTCTTAATATTTTAGGGAGGATTTAATGAGAAGAAAAAATATATTCATTATATTCATCATCTATGTTCTCTGCCTAAGTCTCTCTCTAACTCTTCCCGCCCAGCAAGGACGTGGTAGGGGAAGGCTTCGAGGAAACGTTCAAGATGAAGTAGGCAATCCAATAGAAGGAGCGAAAATTGTCGCCCAGCATCTTCAGTATAAAACCACCTTTACCTCGGAGTCTGACGAGAAAGGAAACTGGGCTGTAGCCGGGCTAGGAACAGGATATTTCCGCATCACAGCGTCCAAAGAAGGATATGGAACCGTCTACCACGAGATGAGGGTCAGCCAATTTTCAAAACAGAACCCTCCTCTAACTTTCACCATAAAGAAGGTACAAGTGGCTGAGATGAATATGCCAGCTATCGAGGATGAAGGTTCGGTAGTGTTTTTCGAAGAGGGACATCAGCTTTTTGAACAAAAAAAGTATCCTGAGGCGGCCGCAAAATTTGAGGAATTTATGTCAAAGAATCCCACCGTTTATCAGATTAACATCAACATCGGCAATTGTTATCGAGAAATGGGTGAGTATGATAAAGCTATCGAAGCATTCAATAAAGTGCTAGAGAAAGTAAAAGAAGACCAAGAATCGATTGAGGGCAATGAGGGCGCCGCCAGAGCTCTGGCAGGCATCGGAGAAACTTATTTTAAAAAGGGCAACCTGGAGAAAGCGAGCGAATATTTAACGCAGGCTATAGATATTTTCCCTGAGGATGAAACGCTAGCTTTTAATGTGGGAGAAATATTCTTCAAGCAAGGAGAAATAGACAAGGCGATTGAGTATTTCCAGCTCGCCGTTAAAATCAAAGAAAGCTGGCCTCCTCCGCATAGGCAATTAGGTTACGCTTATTTAAACAAAGGCAAATATAGGGAGGCCGTCGATAGCTTGAAGAGATTTGTAGAACTGGCTCCTGATGATCCCCAGACTGAGAATATTAAGAATCTAATTCCAAGACTGGAAGAATTAATAAAAGAAAGTTAAAGGCTTTGCTTATTTGCCTTCTGCGTGAAAAAGCTTGCGCAGTTTTTTCCCTCTCACACTATCAGTAACACTTACATAAACAAGATTCTTTCCTGGAGGTAGTGAAAAGTTCCATTCTTTGTGGATAAGTACTTTATTTTTGATCATATCCTTCAGCTGCTTTTTGGAAAGAGTTCGAGAAAAAGGCTCTCCCTTCTGTGAGACTCTCAGATTCTGACTGTCTATCACCTCGGCCGAGATAATCAAGTCACAGATGTAATTCTCTCCTTCCTGTCTTATGCCCACCCTTGAGTAGGGGATGTCGATGGAGAGGGAGATAAAAGAGCTAGCTTTTCCTTTTTCTGTTTCAAGGGTAACATCATAATCGAAGATAGCCAGCGCTTCATAACCTCTTCCGTCCATCTCGATTTCGCCCTGCCACTGGTATTTTGCCATATCTGGCTCGTCCCAAGTCGGAGCACCCATTGAAAACGGAGTTATTTCCACGTTTGTAGTCAGCTTATACTCTCCTGTCCCGTGGTGGTCGACAAAAACAAGTCGCAAAGGACCGGAGAAGATCTCAGGGTAGTTATCATAAATCCATATCTCTGTCGGCTTTTCAGTGAGAGTCCCTGTTTCTAAAGTGCTTGCTGTTACGAATTTACCTCCTTCATAGGGAACATCCCCCATGGCTTTTCTAAGAATGTTTGTGGGCCGTCCCAAGAGAATATAAACCCTTCCTCTATCAGTTTTCCAGCCAGGTTTTCCGGCTCGAAACGCTTTATCCGCCGTGGCTAATCGTGTGTAATAGGTCTGACGGAATTCATTTATGGGAGTAGAAGGGTCTGGATCACGCCTGGCCCAGAAGCCCCTGATAAACTCTCCCCTGTCTTCAGGAGGCATTTCCCTGAATATTTTCTCTTCCACAGAAAGGATGATGTAACCTATATAATCCAGAAACTGTTGGCTTCTAGGATCGAGGGATACTTTTCCAGGACCTTTGGAGGCACAATAAACAAGGATAAAGCACAGGCCTAAGCATATTGTTAATTTTATGGCAGTTGATGTCTTTTTCATTGTTCCTCCAGTTTAACTCCTTATCTAGATTATAATTTTAATAACGTAAAAAAAAGAGGGGAGGAAAGATCCTCCCCTCTTTGATTATCTACTCGAGCGTCTCTGCTTAGAACGTGAAGCGCAGGCTGACTTTGAAAACTCTGTTTCCGTAGGCGCCGGTTACATCTCCGTAGGTTCCCCAGTTGGTGAAAGTTGGGTTAGCAGGGTCGCTGTAATCGACATAGCCTCCAGGGTCACCGGAGATAGAATAGCCGCTTCTGCCTAGGGCATTGATAATATCGACATAGCCACCTATAGTTCCGAAGTCTCCAATGGGGAATCTCTTTTCTATTCTCAGGTCTAGGGTTGTCACTGGTGCATTGCGTCTAGTTCCGTTTAGTTCTGTAGGAACGCCGATTGCTTCGCCGGGATCCCAGTACTTAGGATCATCGGGAATATAGACCGTAACATCTCTCCTCCAGGGCGAACCGCTTCTGTGGTTGAGATAGCCGCTCAGGACTATGTCAAGAGGCAGGATAACCGTGCTCTGAAGTTTGACGTTGATGGGCCGGTCATAGTTGAGTCTTCCGTGCTCATAGACGAAGGAATTGGGAGTGTCAAAGGTTCCGCTGGCGCCGTAAGACAAGCCGTAACTACCACCGATGTTGCCCCAGGCTTTGCTCCAGGTGATTGAGCCAAGAAGCTGCCATCTGTTGGACATCCTCTTGTTGAAGAGGAGCTGAAGAGCCCAGTATTTTCGGTAGGCACCATCAACATTTGTCAGAAAATAATGAATATCAGGTGCGGCGGCGAGGCGAGCATAGAGATAGGAAGTTTTGTCATCACCTGTTCCGAATTCACCGTCGTCTCCAGGATCATTGAATTCAAATTTCTCCCAGTAGGGGCTGTTCGGACGATAACCTTGCCAGGCTAAATCCTTTCCTAAACCGAAATCATTGACGTCTTCAAAGATGTTTGTTTTGCGCTTGTAAGTGAAGACAAGACCCATGCTGAAGTCTCTGGCCATTTCTCTTTCGATACCGAAAGTGAATTCGTCTGTGTAGGGAGCGCTTGCATCAGTGTCAATTTCGTCTTCCAATTGATAGACACGCGGATCAGTCGGCAGGTAACGCATCGAGAATCTATCCGTAGTTTCGACAACAAAATCATTGTCATCGTCGTACCAGTACCAACCACCGCTATTAGGATACATGGGGTTGGCAAGAGAGAAGTACTGGATCATCAGGTATTCATTGTACCTTGACCAGGACCCCCTGATCGAAGTCTTGCCGTCTCCAAAAACATCATAGGAGAAGCCGATACGAGGTGAGATATGACTCCAGGTTAGGACTTTTTCTGCTGCAATATCCCAATCATCATAGACCGTTGTCGGATCAGCAGCTATCAGTAAAGGAAGAACGCCATAAGGGTCTGCGGTTGCGGTGTGATGCTGATCGTCGAATCTTCCTGTGCTTGTGTCATACCGTACTCCCAAGTTCAAAGTCAGGCGTTCCTTGATGGTCACGCTGTCCTGGATGAAGAAGCCATAATGTCTCATACTTTCTTCTTCAACAGTGGTGCCTTCCGATGGTCCACAGATACGGTTGTAGAGGCGGTATCTGTAAGGTTCGGTAGCAGTTGGATAGGAGGGACCTCCTTGGTAGGTATAGATTAACCATGGATTTTCTCTCCACCAATCCCAGTTACCGTCTGTGTATTCGTATTCAGCTCCGATCTTTATCTCGTGGCTGGCGCCAAAGAGATCATCCTGGAAGATCGTAGCAACGACTGAAGGATTGAACCTGTGGCGAAGATAAGTTTCCTCGAAGCGGGGGTTGTTCCTGTAAATTCGGAAGTATCTGTCGTAGAGCTGGGGAGCGTTTGAAATGGCATGCTCGCTGTAAGGAAGAGGGAAATCGCTGGCGATGTATCCCAGGCGGGCATCGATGAACAGGTTCTGGCTGAAGACCCAGTTGAGCTGGGAGCTTATGGTGTGTCCTGTTTCATGGTCCCATCTGGTGGTTGAGGTGATATCCAGGTTAGAACCGATGCGGTTGGTGTAGAAGAATTCATCGATGATAGCTAAGTTATAGGTTGTCATCAAGCGAATGTTGGGAGCAAGCTGCAGGGTTATTTTGCCAAATACATCATATTCGTCGTGCGGTGCAGAATCTAAGGTATAGACTCTCTCGCCGGCGGCAATAGTATCATCCCAGATAATATGGTTGAAATCTCTTTCCCATTTGAAAAAGCGACCGTTGGTGAAAAACCACACCCGGTCTTTGATGATGGGTCCGCCCACTGACAGGGAGAAGTCCTGCCATGTATTCCAGCCAGCCGGTTTTGTGAGTCCTACCGCTATCAGGTCTTCCTCGCTCAAAAGACTTTTCTGCATGTCTTCGTTGTAGTATTCCGCAGTCGCAGCACCGTGGAATTCATTCCCGCCAGATCTGGTGACGATGTTGACGAATCCACCGTCGGCAATACCAACCTCTGCCGAATGGCCGCCCAATCCAAACTCAACCTCTTCATAAACGTCGATGTTGATGTTTGTCATGGGGTACATGACCACCGGGTCGTTGATGGTAACTCCGTCCAGTGAATACTGGTTGCCTCTGACTGTACCTCCTGCGATGTAGGATGTACGGCGGTAGGTCACGCCTTCAGATAGAGAACCGGGAATGGAGTTTAGGACATCGTACAGGTCTCTGGCCATGGGGATGTTATAGATAAAGCTCTTGGAGAAGTTAACCGCTGTTTTGGATGACTTGACGTCAACTGTGGGAGATTCTCCGACAACAGTGATCTCTTCTTCCAAGGTAGCCATCGCCATTTTAACCGTAACGGATGTCGATTTACCGACGCTAACGATCAGGCCTTTTCTGACAATAGTGTTAAACCCGGGAAGCTCAAGAGTGAGTTGGTAGCCGCTGCCAGGAGCAAGTGCTGGGAAGCGGAAAGTTCCAGCTTCTGTGGTTACATAAGCTACTTTCCCCAGCAATGCTGGTCCTTCGACCGTAACTGTAACTCCGGGAAGAGCATTTCCTTCGTTATCTAAAACTTTTCCGTTGAGGGCTCCGGTTAGTGAACCTTGGGCGCACAGAAATGAAGAGAGTCCGATGACAAATAAAGCAGCCATCAGGACTTTAAGTGATTTCCTTGTCAATTTTACCTCCTTGGTTAAATTGATTTTTAAGGAATTTCCCTATCCTGCTTTCACAGGATGCCCTCTCCCGACTTTCAGAGAAAGTTTAGGGAGAAACTTTTGAGATTTTTGATTATTTTTCCTTCTCCTTTGTTCACCTCCATTTTTAAAATTGAATATAATGTACCTTATTTTTTATTTATTATTTAGTATANNTGGTTTTAAATCAGGTGGTTAAGATTTGAGGGTGAGTTTTAATATCTTAATATTATCCAAAAAATTGAATTCCGTGCAATTTTTTGAATATACAGATTGTAACTAGATCCGGATTACAATAAAGGAGGATTCCAATGTTCCTTGATAATATTTTTTAGTTTTTCCTTGTCTTTTTTGTTTAATGCTTCCAATATTCTTTTATGGGCCTTCATTGATGCGTCAAGGATTTCTTTTTTATAAAAAGCAGAATTAAGAGCATAATTGCATCTTTTTATATGAACCAGGCATTGTCTTAAAGATTTCTGAAGATATTTATTTGTCAGATGGTTCCATATTCTATCATGTATTTCATGATTCACATCAATAAATTTCTCCACTTCTTTTTGGTTGTAGCAATGTTGCAGTTTAGCAGTCAACTTATCAATTTTAATAAGTTCTTTGGGATCGATCTTATCAGCTACTAAAGATACTGCAAGACTATCTAAAATTCCTATCACCTGAAAAAACTCTGCTAATTCCCCATAAGAGACTTCCTTGACAACCACGTCTCTATGAGATTTTATTTTGGTAAATCCTTCAGCTTCCAACCTTACCAAGGCCTCTCTGACAGGGGTTCTGCTTACCTTGAAGCTATCTGCAATTTCCTTTTCGTTTATCCTCTGATTAGGCTCAATCTTGTTCTCGATAATAGCTTTTTTGAGGCAATTGTATATTGATTGGCCAAGAGTTTCAGGTATTTTATAATCGAGTGAATTAGGTTCCCTATCTTTCACGACATCCCCTCCTTGTCGTTACATGTTATTTATAATATCTTTTTTAGTATAGAATATAATGTTTTATTTTGTCAAGTAAACTTTTTATCGGCTATTTTATTATGACTTCCCCAAAATTTTAGAAGTTTGAAGGGCGGGCTCTACAGCCCATATCCTCTACCTTCTTCGGATATTCCTAGGGTAAAAATTATTTATGATAATTTCTATTCCAAAAGCTTCTAGCGTATTATAGTCAGTTTCATTTCTTTACATAACAAGGCTCCTAATTCAGAGTCAGGAATATCTACGTATAATGAGTTTTCACCAAGAGTTCCCGCGTCGAGATCGAGCTTGAATATCGAGCTCCAAACTTTGAGCTTTTCGCTCCAGAACTCTGAAAGCATCGCTTTCGGAAGAGGACGAAGCACCTTATCCTCGCCAAGAAGCAGAAATTCTGGCTGTATCTTTGCTTTTCCATGAGGAAGATAAAGCTGCATAAACACTGAAGCACCTTCCCACTTTTTGAACTGGTTTGTCACCTTTGGGAAGAATTTTTTCTGGGCAAACTCAAGACTCCCATCTTTATCGGAGAGCGAAAAGGTCTTTTTAGCTTTTTTAGAATTCGAAACTGTATCTCCTAAAACACAGTTTATGATCAAGCGCTCATTGTTCTTCTTTAGCACAGGAGCGAAAAGAGACGATTCCCATGTTCCGATCTCGTTCGTTTGGGGATCAAAAAGAGCAAAAATAGTTTGATATTCATGCCGGCCGAAATTGAACTCCGGACCTTTAAAGTTATAGCTTAGATAGTCAATGTTCTTTATAAAATCCAAGAAGGAAGGACTAATGTTTAATCCAATATTGATCTTGCATCCATACCCCTTTTCTCTTTTATTTTTATCTTTGATCCAGACATGAAGGTTAAATAATTTAGGCGCAGACTCAACAACGAACCTGTCCCTGAATAGCTCTTTTGCGGGAAGAGCGATATTTATCCAGGGCTCATATTTTCCAGATTCTGTTAAGAAAGGAATGAGCTCTGCTTTAAAAGGCAATTCTTTGAATAAAGAAGGGTTATAAAAAGCTGTGACAAGAAGCATCTTATTTGTCTCTTTTTTCGAATAATCCGTGTAGCCTTTTCTGAATCTGGTTTTAACACCGGGACGTTTAACGTTTACATTTATTTTATGATATTTGTCATCCGCATTTTCTCTATGAGGATAGAAACTCAGTTGATAATAATAGGTTAGATCCCTGCTTATAACTCTGCAAAACTCTTCAAATTTATCGGCTCCTTGCAAAGAATCAGCACCGGTGTCTTCAGATATCCACTTTAAATTCTGAACTTTCCTAATGTTATCTCTTTCTCTGAAATAGAATCGAGCCATTTCGTTTTTCTGGTAAAATTCTGCTGAAGCGCCTGAATGGAGCCGCTTTATATATGTGCCGCAGTCCAGAGAGTAGATGGAGATGTTATGTGCGTTAGCAAAACGGATTAATTCGGTGATGACGCCCGCTCCATCCTTAAATGCTTTTCTATCTAGTATGTTGAAAGGATCGAATATTTTTATCTTTTCTATTCTTCCAAAACTTTTATTTAGATAGGCATCATCTAATCTCTCGGTAAGAATACCGCTCAGGATGCTGGGAAACATATAGGCTGGGCGAAGATCTGGAATGCCTGCACTTATGAGCAGCATGTATTTTCTTCCGGGTAAGCTTTTGATCATGTTACATGCACCCAAAATCCCCCCGATTGTCTTTTCAAATCTCTTCAATTCAGTGTTCATGTGATCTATTCTCTGCATATCCTCGGCGTATATATTCTTAACCGAGTTACCTATTTCTTGCTGCTCCCTGATTTCAGTCGGACTGCCGGCCCTGGTTTCGCTTCCAAGCTGAGCTTTATACGAAGGATCGATAACGGTGTCTAATCTCCATATGCTTCCCGCGGCTTTCTCGACGGAATTTTTAATAAGCTCTTCATTCAAGGTGAAAGGTTGGATAATCTCTATTCCCTTCCTCTC
>WVZK01000140.1 GCA_011772475.1 Candidatus Aminicenantota bacterium
CTGTCATCGAATTGATTATTCCAAGATTGATCTATTGAATAGATAATCGAGAATTGAAATCTGCTTCCGCTCCGGCCAAATAGTTTTTCCAAGTCGCCTTTGAACCATTGATGCTGATACTGCAAGCCGATATCAAACTTTTCTCCCAAGCGGTAGAATGCATTTGCCACAACTTCCATTTGTTTTGTGGAGTTTGTTAGGTCTGGAAAAGTCTTATATCCAAAAGCAGTCGATATCTGGGCAGTAGGCCGTTCAAGTTTACGATAAAGATATCTTACTGATGTGAAAGCCGCCAAAGATTTTGCTCTTGTCATGTCAGTGAAGGAGTTCAGTTCTGTGATTTCGTTAAATCCGAGGTTATAAATGCTCTGGTGTCTTACATCCCAAAAATGAACCGGATCTGGACGAACATTCAAGATTGCAGAGAGAATAACATTTTTCAGGGTTCTATCTAATAGACTCGAATATCCTTCCCGGTCAGTGATAAAGTTATTAAAACTGATTCCAATTTGATCAAGAACCTGGCGTTTCCATCTTTGGGTTTCAGGAACGCGATACTCGAATGACATCCCGATCGAATTGAGGCCGAAGTCTGTTTCTGAGGTTTCTGGAGGCACAGGTGTTTCTGTGAAGTGTTCTCCGTGAACTCTGAGCCAGAACCTCTGCCCGAATATATGAGTGACTTCTAAGACATTTCCGAACTGACTCTCCTCAGTATTTTCACCTGACGAAAAAGTATTCAAAACATCCGTGTAAGGGAGGGCATCATCATCACGCAAAGTGGGAAATTCTATGAGAGCACTTTTTACTCGAGAACGGCCTATTTTTAGGATGTTTGATTTATCTTCAATTTGCAGAAAAACTTGATGAAAAATATCTGCCCAAGGTCTGAATCAGCATCTGGGAGTTGAAACTGGTTTCAAGCCCTAAACAACTCTTGAGTTCATCCGGCCATTTATCCCTTATGAATTATCATATCATCACCATCGATTTCGACAATTAATTGCCGAAGGGGAGAAGGAGGTGGCCCAGCAACGTTCACTCCATTTTCATCATACCAACCATCATGACAGGCACAATAAAACATCTTTTTTTCGGGCAAAAAAGTAACAGTGCAGTCTAAATGAGTACAGATAGCAATAAATGCCTTATAATAATTTTCTTTTTTTACGAGGATCCCAGGTTTGCTCCCAAAAGCAAAGACTCGAGCTGTATAAGGAATCATATCCTTAAAATACTCATATTTCAAGACAATCTTATCAGGTTCTCGGCTAGGAGGAAAAATAAATTTAACAATTGGATANNTTGAAAAAAGTGAATATTTTATTTTCATCGCCTAAGTTCCTTATCCCTTTATAGCTATTTTTAAAGGAGCTAATCTTTCTAAAAGATTTGTCATATAAAATGTTAGCTACATTATGATATTATACTATACCCCCCTTAGGTATGTCAATAATATTCTTACACCTATTCTTCTCCTTCGGCCCTTTCTATTTGTGCACTTAACAAGAGATTGTATCAAATACCATCTTACAGTTATGCCATAGGAATAACCTAAAGCTATTTTGCTTTTCTCAAAGATTCAATGCAGAACATAAAAACAAGAACTAATTCAACCTTACACGGTTTATTGACATAAAATCTATTTTGACCGAAAATTATGCAAGAATAAATAAAGAAAAAGCCAAAAAAGTGAAAACAACTTGTTAACAGGTTTTATAAAAAAACTCGTTATCAATAAAGGAAGGAGGTACTTTTATGGCTAAAACAAAAAAATATTGGATACTGTTGCCTGTTGTCCTGATCTTAGGGATTATCGCTGGCATATTGCTTGCTTCGAGTTTGGGATTTTTCTCACAAACTACAACTCAAGAGGAGTCTAAAACTCCTAGTAAGCTTCTGGACGAGTCAAATATCCATGAAATGATGACTCATATCAGCCATGTTTTCGAGGAGGCTTCAGCGAAGGCGAGTTTATCAGTTGTCTCTATTTTTGCTGAACAAGTTGTTCAACCACAGAAATCATTTGGTTTGCCGGATGATGCTTTAAGAGATTTTTTTGGTGATGATTTCCTCCGACGTTTTTTCGGAATGCCTCCCCAAAGTGAAAAGAAACGGACGGTTCGCAGCTTAGGTTCGGGAGTGATTTTATCAGAAGATGGATATATCTTGACGAACAATCATGTTGTTGCTAGAGCTGAGAAGCTAGCAGTAGTGACCAGAGACGAAAAGACCTATCAAGCGGAAGTGATCGGAACTGATCCCGAAACCGATATAGCGGTAATAAAGATTAAGGCCAAGAATTTACCAGCTGCTTCTTTAGGAAATTCGGATGAGGTGAATGTAGGACAGTGGGTTATTGCAGTCGGGAATCCTTTCCATTTGATGCGTACGGTAACAGCAGGTATCATAAGCGCTAAGGGCCGATCCTCTGTAGGATTGGCTGATTATGAGGATTTCATCCAAACTGATGCATCAATCAATCCCGGTAACAGTGGAGGCGCACTAGCTGACCTGCATGGAAATGTCATCGGAATTAATACGGCAATAACTAGTCCTTCTGGTGGTAATATCGGCATTGGATTTGCAATTCCGATTAATATGGCTGTTCATGTTATGGACGAACTTATTTCAAAGGGCAAGGTGATAAGAGGGTACATAGGCCTTTTTCTTCAAGATATTGACGAGACTCTCGCAAAAGCTCTAAACATGAAAAGAGCGGAGGGAGTATTAGTAGCAGATGTAGTTCGAGATGGGCCTGCAGTTAGAGCTGGTATTAAGCGTGGGGACGTTATTACTGAATTTCATGGGAAGAAAATAGAAGGCGGCACGCAGCTTCGCAACATTGTGGCAATGACCAAGCCAAAAACTCCTGTTAAGATCATCTTGCTCAGGAATGGCCAAAAGATGGAGGTTACGGTCATTTTAGGGGAAAGGCCAAAACAGAAAGGAAGCGAGACACCTCAGGAAAGGCAATAAAAAGATTCTAGTTTATGAAGAGATTCCTTTTATAAAAGAAAAGAATGAATATAAGAAAATAAAGGAAAGCTCCGATTATCAAACTGGC